>CAYTBD010000011.1:2919-23652 GCA_964435755.1 uncultured Rhodobacterales bacterium | reverse complement strand
TGTGGACGCGGGAGAAAAGGCGCAGGTGCTTCTGGAACACCTCCGCGAGGGCATGGGCGGCCGCCTCGCGCTTCGCCCGGTCCTGTTCGGTGAGCAGCGTGAGGGTGGATTCCAGCGGGAGCTCTTCGCCGTCCACGGTGAAGGAGAGGCCCGCGATGGTCTCGTCGAAGAGCCGGTTCCACGCGGCGGCGCCGACGGTGGACTGGTCGTGGAGGAACTTCTCCAGCTCGTCGGAGAGCTGGTAGGGTTTCATCGCGCGGAGCTTGTCGAAGATCGGCTTGTAACGGGCGAGATCGGCGTTGTCGGTGAAGTGGCGGGCGAGGACGTCGTCGTCGATGCGGTTGATCTCGAGTGAGAAGAAGACGAGCGGCGTGGTGTAGGCGGTGATCTTGTCCTGCGCGTCGGAGATGAACTTCGCGCGCTCGGGATCGGTGGTGTTCTGGTAGTAGCGCAGCCCGGCGTAGGACATGATGCGGCCCGCGACGGTGTCGATGCGCTCGTAGCGCAGGACGCAGTCGAGGAGTTCGCCTGCGTCGAGCGTGGCGAGCTTGCCCTCGTAGTCGGCGGCGAAGCTGGCGCAGGCGTCCTCGAGCCAGTCCATGTCGCGCTTGAATTCGGCGGCGTCGGGGGCGGTGTAGAGATCGGTGAGGTCCCATTCGGGGAGGTCGCCGAGGCTCTTGCCGCCCGCGGTATTGGCGTCGCGTACGAGGGTGGGGATCATCTGTCGTGTCTCCTGCGCTTTGCCCCTGACCTATGCGGGCGGGCGCGCCGGGGCAAGGGCGGCTCAGGCCAGGGAGACGTAGACCTCCGTGCGGAGCCGGTGCTCCGGCGTGGTCTCGGGATCGTCGACATAGACTTCCCAGGTCGGCGCGCCGAGCGTCAGGCCTTCGCGGTCGCAATAAGCCATGAGCTCGCCATAGCTGTCGCGAAGGGTGGCGTAGGGGCCCGTATGGGTGAAGTGGAGCACCTCGCCGCCCGGGGTCGTGTCGGCCCTGATCTCGTCCTGGGCCGCGCGGGTGGCGTTTTCGCTCACGAAGACGCCGGCGCGGAAGGCCATCCTGTCGGGGTCATGGGAATGGTAGACGGAAAGCGGCGGCCCGGCGGGAGCGATGCCGTGGTGCTCCATGAAGGCCATGACGTCGCCGAAGGCGCGGCCCATGGCGGCGCTGATGTCGGCCGGTTCCATGGAACACGACCGCTCGACGTAGAGATAGTTCTGCGGTTCGACGGTGGTCAGGGTGAAGTCTGGCATGGCTTGGTCCTCCTTGGCGAGATGACGGGAGTGTAGCCCGGTGCGGTGTCCCCGGTCTTGCTCTGGGTCATGACGCGACCGACATCCGGCGCGCTCAGATCACGTCCCGCAGCGACGCCTCGATCTCGCCACCGCACCAGGTCTCGCCGTATTCGGCGTCGCTGCGTGCGCGGAGCGCGGCCTGTTCGGGCAGGGCCGCGATGCGGTCGGTGAGACCCGCCAGCGCCGGGGCGGTCGCGTCCAGCAGCGGGCGCAGGGGCGGCAGCCTTTCCGTCATCGTGCCCCAGAGCGTCGCGGCCGCGAGGTCCGCGAGGCCCGGGCGGTCGGTGCCGAGCAGGTGGCCCTCCCCGGCGGTCATGCCGTAGCGGCGTCCGGTTTCCTCGAAGATCTCCATCCACCGGGCAAGGCGCGGGCGGTAGGCGTCCCAATCCTCCTGCGTCCAGGTCTGCGCGCCGTTGTGCCGGGTCATCTCGTAGAGCACGTCGTTGGCGTCGGCCACGATCTTGTCGGCCAGCGCGGCGCCGGCGGGATCCTCGGGCATCAGGGCGTGCTTGCGTCCGAGGTAGCCGAGGATCGCAGGCATCTGCGAGATGGAGGCCTGCACGGTGTGGTCGGTCAGGACGGGCGGTCCCATGTGCGCCACCGGCTGTTCGGCGGGCGGGAGGCGCATGATCTCGGCCGTGAGGCCGGTCCCGGCCTCCTCCCAATCGGCCTGCGTGTGCTCGAGCACGGCGCGGACGAACTGGCCGCGGAACGGCGCGGGCCAGTAGTAGAGGGTGTAGTCGGACATCGGGGCTGCCTTTCATGCTTCGGTCGATTCGGTCGGTCTGTCAGCCGCCCGGCGGCGTGCCGCGTCCGGGGGGCGGTCATCGCGCGACGGGTGCGCCCGTCGCATCGTCCTCGCAGCTTTCCGGTTCCACGGTTCCGCGCCGTGCGAGGAGACGCGCGACAAGCAGGCAGGCGGCGGCCCATCCCGCCCCGGCGAGCCATCCGGCGAGGACATCGGTGGGCCAGTGCACCCCGAGATAGACGCGGCTTATCCCGACGAGGATCGCGACGAGGGCGGCGACGGAGAGGACGTAGACTTTCTGGCGCCGCTGCGGCAGCACCCGCGCGATCAGGACGCCGAGCGTGAGGTAGGCCACGGCGGCCATCATCGAGTGCCCGGAGGGGAAGCTTGCCGTGTAGACGAGCGAGCCGTGCGGCACGATGTCGGGGCGGGGCCGGCCGAAGGCCTCCTTGGCGAGGCCCGCGACGAGAATTCCTCCGCCGGTCGCCACGAGGAGATAGAGCATCGAGCCGATCTGGCGGCGCAGAAGGAAGAACCCGGCGGCGGCGAGCGTGGCGAGGGTCAGCACGATGACCCCGCCGAGGGCCGTCAGGTCGCGGCCCATTTCCTCCAGATAGGCGGGGCCGACGGGGTCGGAGGGATCGCCCGGCGTGCGCAGGAGCATGAGAAGGTCGCGGTCGAGGTTGCGCGTCGCGCCTTCGAGCACTTCGTCGGCAAGCTCCGCGAAGCCCCAGACGGCGAGCACGACGAGGCCGAGGGCGAAGAGCGAGGTCAGCTCGACGTTGCGGCGGAGCCAGCGTGCGGGGGATGTCATCAGGTGTCGCACGGGTCAGGAAGCCCCGGCAGGGGGACTTGTTCCGTGGCCACTGGCCTCAGCCGTAGGCGGCGAGCATCTGCCTGAGGTCGGCGAGCGTGTTCGCCTCCGCCACGGGCTTGTCCCTGCGCCAGCGCGCCATGCGCGGAAACCGCAGCGCGATGCCGGACTTGTGCCGCGGGCTTTCCTGAATGCCCTCGAAGGCGATCTCGAAGACATGCTCGGGGCGGACCTGCCGGACGGGGCCGTAGCGTTCCAGCGTGTTCTTGCGGACCCAGGCGGTGATCTCGCGGAACTCGGCGTCGGTGAGACCCGAATAGGCCTTGGTGAAGGGGACGAGCGCGTTGCCGTCCCAGACCGCGAAGGTGAAGTCGGTGAAGAGGTTGGCGCGGCGGCCGTGGCCCGATTGCGCGTAGATCATGACCGCGTCGACGGACAGGGGATCGACCTTCCATTTCCACCACGAGCCTTTCTTGCGGCCGACCTCGTAAGGCGAATCGAGGCGCTTGAGCATGAGCCCCTCGGCGCCGATGTCGCGGGAACGGGCGCGGATCCGCGCGAGGTCGTCCCACGAGGCGAAGGGGATGAGCGGGGAGAGGCGGACGGGCAGGTCCGGCGGGAGCGTGGCGATGAGTTCATCGAGACGCGCGCGGCGCTCCGCGAAGGGGCGGGCTCGAATATCCTCGCCCCGCCATTCGAGGAGATCGTAGGCGCGCAGGATCACCGGGGCCTCCCTGAGGAGGGTCTTCGGGACGGTCTTGCGTCCGATGCGCTTCTGGAGCGCGTTGAAGGACATCGGCCCCTCGTTCTCCCAGGCGAGCACCTCGCCGTCGAGCACGGTGCCGTCGGGCAGGAAATCGCGGGCGGCGGCGAATTCCGGGAAGCGGTCGGTCATCAACTCCTCGCCGCGGGACCACAGGTGGTGGGTGCCGCCGCGCACGATGAGCTGGCCCCGGATACCGTCCCACTTGTGCTCGGCGGCCCAATGGGCGGGATCACCGATGCCCTCGGGACCGTCGTCGAGCTGGTAGGCGAGGTAGAACGGGTAGGGGCGGGAGAGATCCTCGTCGGGGTCCGGCGACAGGATCAGGCGCTGATAGGTCGTGGTGTCGGGCGTCCAGTCTCCCATGAGGCGCAGCGCGAGGTCGGTCTCCGGAATGCCGGTCGCGCGGGAGAGGGCGCGGGTCATGAGTTTCCGGCTGACGCCCATCCGGAAGCCGCCGGTGATGAGCTTGTTGAAGACGAAGCGCCGGGTGGTGTCGAGCTGGTCCCAGGCGGCGAAGACCTGTGCCTTGCGCTCGGGCTCTTCGAGGCTGGCCAAGGCGCGGATCTCGCCGATCCAGAAGGTCAGCGGGAGATCGGAGGTCGCCTGCGGTGGCGGCAGGACGAGGGCGATGGTCTCGGCGAGATCGCCCACGACGGGGTAGGACTCCTCGAAGAGCCAGAGCGGGATGCCGGCGCGCTCGGCCGCCCATTCGCGCAGGCGCGTGGCGTTGACGGTGCGCTTGGGCCGCCGGCCGGAGAGCAGCGCGATGGTCCAGAGGCGGTCCTGCTCGGGCGCCTCTGCGAAATAGCGCGCGAGCGCGTCGACCTTGGCGTTCGTCTTCGTGGTCTGGTCGAGGCGGGTGAAGAGATCGGCGAAGCGTTTCACGGCGTCTCGTCTCCGGCGGCCTCGATGCTTTCGCCCTCATACTCGGTCTCGACGATGCGGGCGTCGTAACCCTGCTCCGCGAGCCAGCGGCGGAAGACGGACGTGTAGCCGTGGGTGACGAGCACCGTCTCGGCCCCGGTCTCGCGGATCGCGGTGTTGAGGCCGTCCCAGTCGGCGTGGTCGGAGAGGACGAAGCCGCGGTCGGCGCTCCGGCGGCGGCGCACGCCGCGGAGCGTCATCCAGCCCGAGGCGAAGCCGGTCGAGGCCGCCCCGAAGCGACGCATCCACGGCGTGCCGAGCGCGGAGGGCGTGGCGAGGACGAGGGCGCCGGGATGGTCGCCGGGGTCGGTGTCGGGGGTGACGCGGATCGTGTCGGGCAGGGCGATGCCCTGCGCGCGCAGGACCTCGTTCGTCGCTTCCACCGCGCCGTGGGTCAGGATCGGCCCGATGGACGGGTCGACGTTCGCGAGGATGCGCTGGGCCTTGCCGAGGGCGTAGGCGCCGAGCACGGCGACGCGCCCCTCGGCCGCGGTCCGGCGCCACCAGTCGTTCACCTCGGCGATCACGTCCGCTTGAGGCCGCCACTTGAAGACCGGCAGGCCGAAGGTGCATTCGGTGACGAAGGCATGGGCGCGCACCGGGACGAAGGGCTCCGAAAGGCCGTCGGGCTCCACCTTGTAGTCGCCGGAGACGACCCAGACCTCGCCGCCGACCTCGACCCGGACCTGGGCGGAGCCGGGGACGTGGCCGGCGGGGTGGAAAGAGACGGTCGCGTCGCGGAGTTGAAGCGTGGTCTCAAAGGGTTGCGTGTCGATCCTGATGTCGCCGAGACGGTGCCGGATCACCGGCGCGGCGGCGGGCGTCGCCAGATATCGGGCGTGGCCGGGCCGGGCGTGGTCCGCATGGCCGTGGGTGATCAGCGCCCGCTCCACCGGCCGCCACGGATCGATGAAGAAGTCGCCGGCGGGGCAGTAGATCCCGCGATCGGTGACGGTGAGGACGGGCGCGCGCATGGGCGCGAGATTAGCGTGCCGGATCGGCTTTGCCACGGGAACGCTGCGAGGCGCGCCGGCGTTTCGGGGCGAAGGAGGCGCGCATGACGGACCGAAAGGACGACCCCAAGACCGCCGACCGGTTGAGAAAGGACATCGACCGCGGAAAGGCGGGCGACAAGACGGACTATCCCGACCCGGCCGCCGCGCCGCTCGGCACCGACGCGGAGGCGGGCGGGCACCCGCCGTCCGACGAGGAGTTGCGCATGGCGCGGGAGGCCGAACTGCGCCGGACGGGCGAGCGGGAAGAGCCGTCGCCGGCCGTCGACCGGTCGCGGGGGCGGCCGAGTTCGGCCGAGCGCGCCGAGAAGGACCGGGGAACATAGCGCACGGCCCGGTGTTGCGGGCCAGCGACAGGAACGCGAAAGGAGCGACACAATGGTTACCACAGTCGGAACGGAAAGCGACGTCAGGACACTCGTGACCGATTTCATCCAGCTCGAGCACGACGCGATCGCGGCATACAAGACCTGCATCGAGAAACTCGATGCCCCGCACCGCAAGGAGCGGATCGGGGAGTTTCTCGCCGATCACGAGCGGCACCTGACCGAGCTTCACGATATCGCCCGCGCCATAGGCGCCGACGTGCCCCGCGAGGGGAGCGCGAAGTCGATGCTGACGACGGGCAAGGTCAAGCTCGCCGACATGGCGGGTGGCGACGATGCCGTGCTGCGCGCGATGAGCACCAACGAGACCGATACCGTCACCGCCTACGAGCGCGGCATGAAGCACGGGGATCTCGACGTGTCGCAGCGCGCGGTCTTCGAGCGCGCGCATGCCGACGAGCAGCGCCACAAGTCGTGGATGGAGGCCGAGGCGCAGGCCGCCTGAGCACGCGTCGGCATACTGCACGGAATTCGGGCAGGGGCGGCCGTTTCGCGGCGCGCGGGCCGCCGCCCCCCTTTTCTCTCTGCGCCTTATCTGCCTATGCTGAGGGTATGGGCGAGGGAATAGCGGCGTTTTTCAACGAGATGTACCAGGGCGGCGACGTGCGCGCGCCGTATCGCGGGCTCGACAAATGGGCGGCCGAAATGCCGCAGGAGTTGCGCACGCTCAAGCAGTCCGAGGCCGAAGCGCTGTTCCGGCGGATCGGCATCACCTTCGCGGTCTACGGCGACGGCGGCGATCCCGACCGGCTCATTCCCTTCGACATGTTCCCGCGCGCCTTCTCCGCCGATGAGTGGCGCAGGCTGGAGCAGGGGATCAAGCAGCGCGCGAAGGCGCTCAACGCCTTCCTCAACGATGTCTACTCGCGCGGCGAGATCATCAAGGCCGGGCGTGTTCCGGGCCGGCTCGTCTACTGCAACGAAGCCTTCGAGCGGGCGGTGATGAACATCCGTCCGGCGCGCGGGGTCTATTCCCACATCGTCGGCATCGACCTCGTGCGGACCGGGCCGGAGGAGTTCTTCGTGCTCGAGGACAATTGCCGGACGCCGTCGGGCGTGTCCTACATGCTGGAGAACCGGGAAATCATGATGCGGATGTTCCCGCAGCTGTTTCAGGCCAAGCGGGTCGCCCCGGTCGAGAACTATCCGGCGCTTCTGAGGCGGACGTTCGAAAGCGTCGCGCCCCGGAAATGCGAGGGCGATCCCTGCGTCGTGATCCTGACGCCGGGACACTTCAATTCGGCCTATTACGAGCATTCCTTTCTCGCCGACATGATGGGCGTGGAACTCGTCGAGGCCGCCGATCTGTTCGTCGAAGGCGACTTCGTCTGGATGCGGACGACGCAGGGGCCCAGGAAGGTCGACGTGATCTATCGCCGGATCGACGACGCCTTCCTCGATCCGCTCTGCTTCCGGCCCGATTCGATGCTGGGGATCCCGGGGCTGATGAACGTCTACCGGTCGGGCGGCGTCACGCTCGCCTCCGCGCCGGGGGCCGGGGTCGCCGACGACAAGGCGATCTACACCTTCGTGCCGGACATGGTGCGGTTCTACCTGGGCGAGGAGCCGATCCTCAAAAACGTGCCGACCTGGCAATGCGCCAAGCCCGACGACCTGCGATACGTGCTGGATCATCTCGGCGAACTGGTGGTCAAGGAGGTGCACGGGTCGGGCGGCTACGGCATGCTCGTCGGGCCGCGGTCCACGAAGGAGCAGATCGAGGCGTTCCGCCACAAGCTCTCCGAGACGCCCGAGAACTACATCGCGCAGCCGACGCTCGCGCTGTCGACGGTGCCGACCTTCGTCGAGGAGGGTGTCGCGCCGCGCCACGTCGACCTCCGGCCCTACTGCCTCGTCGGCGAGCGCATCGAGCTGGTGCCGGGCGCGCTCACGCGGGTGGCGCTGACCGAGGGCTCGCTCGTGGTGAACTCGAGCCAGGGCGGCGGCGTCAAGGACACCTGGGTCATGGCGGAATGACGTGCTGAGCCGGACCGCCTCCAACCTTTTCTGGATCGCCCGCAACATCGAGCGGGCGGAGACGACGGCGCGGCTTCTGGAGGTCGGCGCGCGCAACGCGCTGATCCCGAGCGCGGGGGGCGGCTTCCGCAGCGAGTGGGATTCGGTGCTCCGCGCGAGCGGGACGGCCACGGCCTTTGCCGAGAAATACGGCGATCCGGTGCAGCGCAACATCGAAAGCTTCCTGTTCTTCGACAGCGAGAACGCGTCCTCCGTCGCCTCCTGCATCGAGCGGGCGCGGGAGAACGGGCGGATCGTGCGGACGGCGCTGACCGGGCAGGTCTGGGACGCGCTGAATTCGGCGTTCCAGGACTTGCAGGCGCTGCGGCGGACGGAACGGTCGAAGCTGTCGGTCTCGGACCTGATCGACTGGACCCGGCGCCAGTGCGCGCTGGTCAAGGGCACCGTCGACGACACCCAGTTGAGGAACGACGGCTGGGATTTCCTGCATATCGGGTTCACGCTGGAGCGGGCGGACGCGACGGCGCGGCTGCTCGACGTCAAGTACTACGTGCTGCTGCCGCAGGTAGAATTCGTGGGATCGGGGCTCGACAACTACCAGTGGCGGACCGTCCTGCGCGCGATGTCGGCGCACCGGGCGTTCAACTGGGCCTATGGCGGCGAGGTCACGCCGCCGAAGATCGCGGACTTCCTGATCCTCAACCCGAAGTCGCCCCGGTCGCTCACCACCTCGATCGACGAGGCGGGCTGGCATCTCGACCGGCTCGCGCGGGCCTACGGGCGGGGGACGGAGGCGCAGACGAAGGTGCGCGCGATGATCGCGGAACTGGCCGAGGCGCGGGTCGACGACATCTTCGACGAGGGGCTTCACGAGTTCCTGACGCGCTTCATCGACGAGGTCGCGGATCTGTCCGCCGTCATCCACCGGATCTACCTGAGCGGAGAGACGCGATGAGGCTGAGCGTCCATCATGAAACGGTCTATCATTTCGCGCCGCCGGTGCGGGCGGTGATGCAGTCGCATCGGCTGACCCCGTCGCTCTGCGAGGGCCAGCAGGTGATCGAGTGGGACGTGAGGGTCGACGGCGCGTCGCGCGGCGCGGCGTTTCGCGACGGGGCCGGGGACTGGATCGAGACGATCTCGCTTCTGGGACCGGTGGAGCGGATGGCGATCGTGGTCAACGGCGTGGTCGAGACCGTCGACCTCTCGGGCGTTCTACGCGGCCACCGGGAGGCGGTGCCGCCGATGGCTTACCTCCGCGCGACGCGGGCGACCCGGGCGGACAAGGCGGTGACGGAACTCGCGGCCGATGCGGTTGCGGGCCTGTCGCCGGACGAGACGCTGCAGAAGGCGCATGCGCTGTCGGACGCGGTGGCCGACGCGATCGGCTACACGCCGGGGGAGACCGCCCATGGAACGACCGCCATCGAGGCGCTGGCGCTGGGCCACGGGGTCTGTCAGGACCATGCGCATGCCCTGATCGCCTGCGCGCTGACGCTCGACATCCCCGCGCGCTACGTGACCGGCTATCTCTTCGCCTCCGAAGACGAGGGCGCCCACGAGGCGAGCCATGCCTGGGCGGAATTGCACGTCAGCGGCCTGGGCTGGGTCGGGTTCGATCCGTCGAACCGGTCGTGCCCGGACGACCGCTACATCCGGCTGGGATCGGGGGCAGACGCGGCCGATGCCTCGCCGATCCGGGGCGTGGCGCAGGGCGCCGGGGAAGAGCGGCTCGACGTCGACGTGCAGGTCAACCAGGCGGCGCAGTAGACGCCTATCCGCCCAGGATATCGCCCAGGTTGTTCAGGATCGCGACCATGAGGCAGATGCCGGCGATCAGGAGCGCGAGGTAGAACACGTACTGCATCAGGAACGCACTGCACCCCATCACGATGGCGGCCGTCGGGAGGGCGGGCGCCTCGCGCCGGAAAAGACCGATGGCGCCGAGAATGGTGGCGATGCCGGCCAGGACGGTGCCGGTGAAGGCAAGCATCAGGTCGGCCGTCCAGGAACGGTCGGGCGGCGCCGGAGCGGGCGCCGGATCACCGGACAGCGCGCGACTGGCGCTCTGTCGGATCTCGGCGGCGAATTCCCCGATGCTCGTTGCGGCGCTCTGCTCCGGTTCGGAGAAGACGTCCGAAATGTGGAGCGTCACGGCGATCAGCCCGATCGCGGCGACGAAGAACGCCACGAGGCCCCATACGGGGCGGTGATCGGCAGTCTGTGCAGACATCTTGGCTTTCCCTGCGATTTGGCCGGCCTGTGATTCGCACAAGAAACTGGCCAAAGAAGGGCGCGCCGGGCGGGGGCGGACGGCGGATCGCGGATGGTGTCGCCGAGGCCGCGCAAACGAAACCGGCCCCGCCCTTTCGGACGGGACCGGCCTCTCCGCGACGCACCTCGGGGGGCTCTTTCGAGCGGCAGGGGGGATGTCGTGCGCCGCGGCGCGGGGATCAGTTCGTCGGGTCGGTCGGGTCGTAGCTCGCCTTGATGTTCACGAGTTCGGCGAAGCTGTAGTTCGAGGCGTCCAGGCCGAGGTTCGCGGCGAGTTGTGCGTGCCCGGCGGAGATGCCGGTGCTCATCGTCGAGACGACGCCGCCGCTGATGACCTTCGCGATCGCCGCTTCGACCGCGCGGTTGTCGTCGTCGTGGTCGACGAGGCCGTTGATCGCGGCCAGTTCGGATACCGAGAACGCCTGCGGATCGACGCCGAAGCGGGCGGCGAGCTGGGCATGTCCGGCGGAGATGCCGGTGCTCATCGTGGAGACTTCGCCGGCCGAGAAGCGCTCGGCAAGTTCGCGGGAGATCCGGTTGTCGTTGTCGTTGTCGATCGAGGCCTTGACCTGCGCGAGCTGCGAGGTGGTGAGGGCGCCGGGCTCGATGCCGAGCGAGCGGGCGAGCTGGTCGTTGGCGAAGGCCGGAGCGGAGGCTGCGACGACGAGGGCGGTTGTGAGTGCGAAGAGTTTCATTTGTCGGTTCCTTTTCAAGGTCTGCGTTGGTTTGCGTCGGGAGGTTTGCGCCTCCGATGACCGACGATGTATGCAAGGGCATGCCGAGTGAAATTCGCGCTCGCTGACGTCCCTGATGTGCGCTGATGCACAACAACTGGATGTGAGACAGTGTTACGCGCCCAGGCGCAGGGAAATGTTTCAGCGCGGTCGCCGCAGCGGCGGTTCGCGCGTGAGCGACGCGGTCAGCTTTTGCCAGAAAATACGGGCGCGTCTTCCAGGCCGATCACCCGGGGATCACCGGGTCGCGAGGCGCCGTGCGACTCGCGTGATCCGGGGCATCGCCTCGGCCCGGGTCATGCCTGACGCGAGGGAAGGGTCGTAGAGCATGCCGAGCAGCAGTTCATCACGCCGGGTCAACAAAGCGTATTGCTGATCGTCGTTGAAAATCGACGGGACGGCCATCGGACAGTCGTTCGGAAGGCCCATTCCCTGGGCCAGTTCCTCCTCGATGCAGGACTGGCGCAGGCGTCCCGACGATTCGGCGCGGACGATCGCCACGGCGCGGGCGTAGCCGCGGCGGCGGTCGGCGTGGGGTTCGGCCACGACCATGCAGATGTGGTTCCGGCCCATCCGCGAGATCGTGCGCACCATCCAGGGGCTGATGCCGGGGATCAGTTTCGGGAGCTGGCTGGACAGGCTCCGCCTTTCGGCCTCGCTCACGACGAGGACGTGGAAATTCGCGTCCCGGCCCGCCGGCGTGATCCGGTGGCCGGTGACGCGGGAGAGCTTGCCGGCGTAGGTGCGGATCGCGCGGCGGTCGGCCTCGCGCCGGTCCGGGGGCACCGAGACGCCGAAGAGCACCTGCATCCGCACGGTGTCCTCCCAGCGCAGAAGCGGCTTGGCGGCCCTCTGGCCCGCGCCCGCGGTCAGGCTGCCGCCCGCGTATTCCGAGGTCAGCGCGACATCGACGAAGTCGCGCACGAGGCTCGCCGCATCCGAGGCGCGGGAGCCGCGGTCGGTCCTGAGCGCCCCCCGAGAGACGAGCGTGTGCTCGAGCTGCCGGTAATAGGCGGCGAAGGTCCCTCCGCCCGGCTCCGCAGACGCGGGAAGCGCGAGCAGCGCGCAAAGCGCGGCCGGGAGCAGCCGAAGACGTGCCGAAAAGGTCATGAGGCGCGGATTTTCATCACCCGCCGAGCATGACAGGCCGGGGCGCGTCCGCCAGTCAAAACCGCGTGAGAGGCGCCGCTGCAGCGCGGCAGGATTGCCGTTGCGCAGCGCCGCGCGCCGCCATAGCATGCCACGGCTTGGGGCAGGGAGCAGCGCTACCATGACATATTGTGTCGGTCTCCTTCTGAACGAGGGCATGGTGCTCCTGTCGGATACGCGGACCAATGCCGGACTCGACAATATCGCGATCTACAAGAAGATGTTCACCTTCGAAGTGCCCGGCGACCGGGTGATCGCGATCATGACGGCCGGCAGCCTGTCGGTCTCGCAGACGACGATCGCGCGACTGGCGGAGGCGGCGGAGAATCCCGACGCGACGCCCGAGACCTCGATCCTGCTCGCGCCCACGATGCTCGCCGTGGCGGAGGTCGCCGGAAACATGCTGTCGGACGTGACGTCCACCATCTCGGGCAAGCTCGAACGGCAGTCCCAGAGCGCATCGGCCTCGATGATCGTCGCCGGCCAGCGCGAGGGCGGGGACATGCGGATGTTCCTCGTCTACCCGGAGGGC
Organism: uncultured Rhodobacterales bacterium; assembly: GCA_964435755.1. Taxonomy (GTDB): domain Bacteria; phylum Pseudomonadota; class Alphaproteobacteria; order Rhodobacterales; family Rhodobacteraceae; genus DAINOF01. The sequence goes on along the minus strand of CAYTBD010000011.1, from coordinate 11,041 downwards.
AACTATATCGAGGCGACGAGCGATACGCCGTTCCTGCAGATCGGCGAACACAAGTACGGCAAGCCGATCCTCGACCGGGTGGTGCGGCCCGAGACATCGCTGTCGGACGCCAAGAAGGCGGTTCTCCTGTCGATGGACTCCACGCTGCGCTCGAACCTGTCGGTGGGGATGCCGCTCGATCTCGTGGTGATCGCGAAGGACGCGCTGCGCATCTCCGAGACGCGGCGGATCGAGCCGCAGGACGAGGCATTCCAGAACATGAGCCTCGCCTGGAGCCGCGCGCTGCGCGAAGCCTTCGCCGAGATCGAGATCTGAGCCGCGGCACGACTGCCGCACTTTCCTGAAAACCGCCGTTCGCCAGCGGGTTGCACCTTGCCCTTGCGCGGGCGGCCCCTAGGCTTGCCGCAACTGCTGGCGCGACGGTGGGGGCCGCGCGTCTTTGGGGAGGATGACCGGTGAAGTTTCTCAGATACGGACCGCCCGGCGAGGAGCGGCCGGGCGTCGTCGACCAGGACGGGCGCATGCGCGACCTGTCGGACATGATGTCGGACCTGTCGGGGGCGAATCTTGCCCGGCTCGGCCGGGTGACCCCGGAAAACCTGCCGCGCGTCGAAGGCGCGCCGCGGCTCGGGCCGCCGGTGGGCGGCGTGGGCAAGGTGCTCTGCATCGGGCTCAACTATTCCGACCACGCGGCCGAAACCGGGATGGCCGCGCCCGATGAGCCGATCCTGTTTCTCAAGGCGACCTCCGCGCTTGCGGGTCCGAACGATCCGATCCCGATCCCGAAAGGCGCCGGGAAGGTCGACTGGGAGGTCGAACTCGGCGTGGTGATCGGGCGCGCGGCGAAATACGTCTCCGTCGAAGAGGCCCTGTCGCACGTGGCGGGCTACTGCGTCTTCAACGACATCTCGGAGCGCGCCTTCCAGCTCGAGCGGGGCGGACAGTGGACGAAGGGGAAAAGCTGCGACGGCTTCGGCCCCGTGGGCCCCTGGCTCGTGACCCCGGACGAGGTCGGCGATCCGCAAAAGCTCGCGATGGACCTCACCGTGAACGGCGAGGTGATGCAGAAGGGCGCGACGACGACGATGATCTTCTCCGTGGCACAGATCATCAGCTATCTGAGCCGCATGATGACGCTGCATCCCGGCGACATCATCGCCACGGGCACCCCGCCCGGGGTCGGGATGGGCAAGTCGCCGCAGCGCTACCTCAGGCCCGGCGACGTCGTCGAGGCGTCCGTCGAAGGGCTCGGACGCCAGAAGCAGGTGGTCGAGGCGGAGGGGTAGGCGACCCACGCCCGGCCTGCGGCCGGGTCACCCGCGCGATATCCGGACGTCGGCGGAGACGGGCGCGGCGGCGTCGCGGAAATGCGCGTCGACGGTCGCGAGGAACCGGTCGCGGACCTCGGCGCGCTCCATCATGAGTTCATGGCGCGCGCCGGCGTATTCCTCCACGCGGATGCCCCTCCATGTTCCGGCGAGGTGGCGGACCGCGCCGTTGTCGACGATGGCCTCCTCGGCGGCGATGCCGACATAGGCGGGCACGTCGGGCTTCGGAACGGTCCGCAGGCGGCGGGTCTCGGCAAGCGCCTCGTGCAGCCAGGTGAGCGTGGGCCGGCCGAGCGCGAGGCGCGGGTCGCGGACCGCGTGGCTGACCATCCAGTCGTAGGTCGCCTCGTCGGTGGTGAGGGCGTTCTCGTCGAAGGCCGTGACCACGAGATAGCTCTCGCGGCGGCCGACCGGGACCTCGCGAAGCCCCAGCCCCGTCGCGCGGCCGACGGCCGAGACGCCGCGGGCGAGGGGGCGCAGATAGGCCGCCATCTGGATGCCCCACATCGGCGCGCTGAAGGCGGCCGCCCGGACCTGAAGGCCCTCGGCGAGCGCGCGGAGCCCGATCGCGCCGCCCATCGAGTGGGCAAGGAGGAAGAACGGGTCGGGCAGTCCCGCGCGGCGGACGAGGTCCATCATCGCGGCGACATCGCTCTGATAGTCGGCGAAGGCGTCGACATGGCCGCGGTGGCCGCTGCCGGGGGCGCGGTCGGAATGGCCCTGCCCGCGCCAGTCGATCGCGACGGTCGCATAGCCCATGCCCGCGAGCACCCTTGCGGTGCGCCCGTACTTCTCGACATGCTCGTTGCGTCCGGGAAAGACGAGCACCGTGCCTGCGGTCCCGCCGGGCCAGGCCGCGACGCGCAGGCGCGTGCCGTCCGCGGCCGCGACGATCCAGGCTTCGCCCCCCTCGGGACCCTCCGCCAGATCGGCGTGGAAGATCGGGGCGGGCTCCATCAGGCCAGCGCGTTCCCGAGCCGCATCGCCGCGCCCATGTCGCCGTCGATCTTGAGTTTTCCGGTCATGAAGGCCGAGGTCGGATTGAGGCTTCCGTCGAGGATCGAGCGGAAGGTCTCGGTGTCGGCGGTCATGGTGACATCGGCCTCCCCGTCGCCGGCATGGGCGCCGCTTTCGTCCAGCATGATCGCCCCCTCATCCTCGATCACGAACTTGGCCGTGCCGTCGAAGCCGTCGCCGCCGAGTTTCTCGTTCAATGCCGTAACGGCGGCGTCGATCATGTCTGTCATGGAGCGCTCCTTGAAAAATGAACACGGGGGGAGGTGATTTCCCCGAACACATCGCTATCTTCCCAGTTATGGGCGCCCTCCGACAGATTCTCAATGCCGCCGCGGCCGTAGGTGCCGCAACGTTGCTTGCCGTCTCCATGTCACAGGCGGATGACAGCGATCTCGATCCGCTGTTCGAGGCGCTGAAGGAGGCCGATCCGGCAGCCGCCCGCGAGATCGAGAACCGGATCTGGGCGGAGTGGTCGGATTCGGGCTCGGCCTCGATGGACCTGCTTCTGGAGCGGGGGCGCGACGCGCTCGAGGGCGGCGAGACGGAGATCGCGATCGAGCATTTCTCCGCGCTCATCGACCATGCGCCCGACTTTGCCGAAGCCTACAATGCCCGTGCGACGGCGTATTTCCAGGAAGGTCTCTACGGGCCGTCGCTGGCCGACATCCGCCAGGTGCTGGCGCGGAATCCGCGCCATTTCGCGGCGCTGTCGGGCCTTGCGATGATCCTCGAGGAGGTCGGCGAGGACGAGGGCGCGCTCGAGGCGTGGCGCGCCGTCGAAGCTATACATCCCCAGCGCGAGGGCGTAAGGGAGGCCATCGAGCGTTTGGAAAAAGGGGTCGAGGGCGTCGCTCTCTAGACCCGCACGAGGCCCCGGATGACCGAACAATCGCGGATCGTCGCGGTCCTTGGCCCGACGAACACGGGCAAGACCCATTATGCCATCGAGAGGATGCTGGCCCACCGCACGGGCGTGATCGGCTTGCCGCTGCGGCTGCTGGCGCGGGAGGTCTACGACCGGATCGTGGCGCTGCGCGGGCCCTCGGTGGTGGCGCTCGTCACCGGCGAGGAGCGGATCGTGCCGGAGCGCACGCAATACTGGGTCTGCACGGTCGAGGCGATGCCCGAGGGGATGGGCCCCGATTTTCTGGCGATCGACGAGATCCAGCTGTGCGCCGACCCCGAGCGGGGCCATGTCTTCACCGACCGGCTGCTGCGGGCACGGGGGCTTCACGAGACGCTGTTTTTGGGCTCCGACACCATGCGCCAGACCATCGCCGCGCTGGTCCCGCGGGCGCAGTTCATGCGGCGCGAGCGGTTCAGCCGGCTGACCTACACGGGTTCGAAAAAGATAAGCCGGATGAAGCCGCGCTCGGCCATCGTGGGCTTTTCGGTGGAGAATGTGTACGCCATCGCGGAGCTGATCCGGCGCCAGAAGGGCGGCGCCGCGGTGGTGATGGGCGCGCTCAGCCCCCGGACCCGGAACGCGCAGGTCGAGATGTACCAGTCCGGCGACGTCGATTTCCTCGTCGCGACGGATGCCATCGGCATGGGGCTCAACCTCGACATCGACCACGTGGCGTTCTCGGGGACGACGAAGTTCGACGGACGGCGGATGCGGCCGCTGGCGCCGAACGAGCTGGCCCAGATCGCCGGCCGGGCCGGGCGGTACATGAACGACGGCACCTTCGGCGTGACGGGCGAGGCGCCGCCGCTCGACGACGAGGTCGTCGAGGCGATCGAGAGCCATTCCTTCACGCCGGTCCGCAAGCTCCAGTGGCGCAACGCGGCGCTCGACTTCCGGTCGGCGGAACGGCTGATCGCCTCGCTCGAGGCGCCGTCGGAGGACGAACGTCTGGTGCGGGCGCGCGAGGCCGACGACCTGATGGCGCTCAAGGCGCTGTCGGACGAGACCGAGGTGCGCCAGCGGCTCCGGGACGCGCGGGACGTGAAGCTTCTCTGGGACGTCTGCCGCATTCCCGACTTCCGCGGCATCAGCCACGCGGAACATGCGGGGCTGCTCGAGCGTATCTTTGGATACCTGCACGATCTGGGGCGGGTTCCGGACGACTGGCTCGCGCGGCAGGTCAAGCGGATCGACCGGACGGACGGGGACATCGATGCGCTCTCCAAGCGGCTGGCCTATATCCGCACATGGACCTACGTCGCGCAGCGCAAGGGATGGATCGACGACGAAAATCATTGGCGGGGCGAGACACGCGCGGTAGAAGATCGCCTGTCCGACGCGCTCCACGGGGCGCTGACGCAACGGTTTGTCGACCGGCGGACGAGCGTGCTGCTTCGCCGGTTGAAGCAGAAGGAGAGCCTTGTGGCCGAGGTGAACGACAACGGTGAAGTGACGGTCGAGGGACAGTTCGTCGGCCGGCTGGAAGGGTTCCGCTTCCGCCAGGACGCGAGCGCGACGCCGGACGAGGCGAAGACGCTCAGATCGGCGGCGGTGGCGTCGCTCAAGCCCGAGTTCCACCTCAGATCGGACCGCTTCTACAACGCGCCCGACACCCAGATCGACTTCACCGAGCAGGGGGGTCTGATGTGGGGCGACAGCGCGGTGGGCAAGCTGGTGGCGGGGTCCGAGGCGCTGAAGCCGCAGGTCGTGGCCTTCGTCGACGAGGAAGCCGGGCCGGAGGTGGCGCAGAAGGTGCAGCGGCGGCTCCAGCATTTCATCGACCGCAAGATCGCGACCCTGTTCGAGCCGCTTCTGGCGATGAGCCGGGACGAGGCGCTGTCGGGCATCGCCCGGGGCTTCGCCTTCCGGATGGTCGAGAATCTGGGCATCGTCCCGCGCGAGGGCGTGGCCGACGAAGTCAAGGCGCTCGATCAGGACGCGCGGGGCGCGCTGCGCAAGCACGGGGTGCGCTTCGGCCAGTTCACGGTGTTCCTCCCGCTTCTTCTGAAACCCGCGCCGACGCGGCTCAGGCTGGTGCTCTGGGCGCTCGCCAGGGGGCTCGACGATTTCCCCGAAAGCCCGCCGCCGGGGCTGGTGACGGTGCCGACGCTGCGCGACGCTCCGGAGGGCTATCACCCGATGGCGGGATATCGCGTGGCCGGCGAGCGGGCGATCCGCATCGACATGCTGGAGCGGCTGGCCGACATGATCCGCCAGGAAAACACCCGCGGCGGGTTCGAGGCGAAGGCCGACATGCTGTCGATCACCGGGCTCACGCTGGAGCAGTTCGCCGCCCTGATGGAGGGTCTGGGCTACCGGGCCGAGCGGGGCGAGCGGCCGAAGGTGCGTCCCGAACCACAGGCGCTCCCGCCCGAGGCGGCCGAGGACGGGACGCCGGAAATCGTGCCCGAGCCGCAGGTGCCGGACGAGGAGCGCCAGGCCGATTCCGACGCGCTGACCGGCGAGAGCGCGCCCGAGATAGATCCCGCGCCGAGCGAGGCGGCCCCGGCGGGCGAGGCGCCATCGGTCGAGCCGGAGGCCGCGCCGCCCGCCGAGGAGCGGGTGGAGGCGGCCGAGGAACCGGTGACGGCCGAGGCGCAGGAGCCGGGTGCGGAGCCCGAGGTCGAGGTCTTCTACACCTTCACCTGGGCCGGCAATCGCGGCCGCCGCGAAACCGGCGGACGCAAGCCCGGCGGGAAACCACGGGGCAAGCCGCAGGGCAAGGGGCCGAAGGGCAAGCGCCCCGAGCGTGACAAGGCGCAGAACTTCGAAGCGCGTCCGCCGCGGAAGGACCGGATCGATCCGGACAATCCCTTCGCCGCCGCTCTTATGGGCCTCAAGACCAAGGACTGACGTCTGCAAGCGCGTCCCACCCTCAGGATCGACAAGTGGCTGTGGCAGGCCCGCTTCTACAGGACGCGGACGCTGGCCGCGGAGATGGTCGCGCGCGGCAAGGTCCGGGTGAACGCGAAGCTCGTGAAGAAGCCCGCCTCGGCAGTCGGTCCGGGAGACGTTCTGACGATGGTTCAGGGCGACCGGATACGGGTGGTGCGCATCGTGGGACTGCCCGAGCGGAGGGGGCCGGCGACCGAGGCGGCGGAATTGTACGAAGAGTCGCAGCCGTAGGGTGTCAATGTCAATTGACACTATCAGCCCGGCGCCCACATCAATGTGGCCCAAGTCGCTTGAAGGCCCGTGCCGTCTCGACTAGCCAAAAGGACGCGAAGGACCGAAGGATTCGCCCATGACCTATGTGGTGACCGACAACTGCATCGCCTGCAAATACACCGACTGCGTGGAAGTCTGTCCGGTGGATTGCTTCTACGAAGGCGAGACCATGCTGGTCATTCACCCCGACGAGTGCATCGATTGCGGTGTCTGCGAGCCGGAATGCCCGGCCGACGCGATCCGGCCCGACACCGAGCCGGACATGGAGAAGTGGGTCGAGTTCAACCGGAAGTATTCCGAAGCCTGGCCGGTCATCATCACGAAGAAGGATCCGCTGCCCGAGGCCGACGACCGGGACGGGGAAGCGGGCAAGATGGAGAAGTATTTCTCGGAGGCGCCGGGCGAGGGCGGCTGACCGGCGATTCGCGCCGCCTCGCGGCGAGTTCCCCTGGATTCGCCCGAAGGCACGCCCCGAAAGCGTTGAAAAGACTCGCATTTATCGCGAGCGCAGGGGATGTTTGCGCTGCCCTTCTAATCTCATGCTTTTTTTGTTATATTCCTGTAACACAAAAGCCGAGGCTCGAGGGCCGTAAAGGAGTGGCAAGACCGCTTCGAATGAATTTTCCGGCGACAAACAGACCAACGACGGGGAGATGTGTGTGTCCCCGGCGTTTTATGTCGTCATGCCTCGGCCATCAGAGGACGACTGAATGAGCAAGACCAAGAAATCGGAATTCCGCCCGAACGACCACGTGGTGTACCCGGCGCATGGCGTCGGGCAGATCATCTCGATCGAGCAGCAGGAGATCGCGGGCATCCCGCTGGAACTCTTCGTGATCTCGTTCGAGAAGGACAAGATGACGCTGCGTGTCCCGACGCACAAGGCCGAGGAAGTGGGCATGCGCTCCCTGTCCTCGCCCGACATCGTGTCGAAGGCCATGAGCACGCTCATGGGCAAGGCGCGCGTGAAGAAGGCGATGTGGTCGCGGCGGGCGCAGGAATACGAGCAGAAGATCAATTCCGGCGACCTGATCGCCATCGCGGAAGTCGTGCGCGACCTGCACCGTACCGACGATCAGCGCGAGCCGAGCTACTCCGAGCGCCAGCTCTACGAGGCCGCGCTCGAACGGCTGACCCGCGAGGTTGCCGCGGTGAGCGGCTCCGACGAGGTGGCCGCGCAGAGGAAGGTCGACGAGGTTCTTCTGGGCCGCGCGGCCTGATCGCCGACCAGTGACGTGAGAAGCGCCGCTCCGTGGAGCGGCGCTTTTCGTTTTTTCCCGGGCATGTCGCCGCAGCCGCGCAGACACCGTTTTTCCCGCCCCGGTTTGTGTGTACTCAGAAGATCATGCTGCGCTCCTTTTCAACCCTGCCCGGGCGGTGCTCATGACTCTTGCGTTCGACACGGCATTCTACGAAATCTCGGTCCTGGTCCTGCTGGCGGCCGTCGTCGGCGCCGCGGGACTGATCGCGCGCCAGCCGCTCATCGTGGCCTTCATCGCCGTGGGCGTGCTCGCCGGGCCCGATGCGCTCGGCATCGTCTCGTCGACCGCGTTCATCGACACGCTGAGCCAGATTTCCATCGCGGTGCTCCTGTTCCTCGTCGGTCTCTCGTTCGCGCTCGCCCTCGATGTGGATCGGCTCGTCCGTGAGCCGGACGTCGATGTCGTCTTTCTCGTAGCCGGGAACGTCGACCGTGACGACG
>CAYTBD010000011.1:0-2909 GCA_964435755.1 uncultured Rhodobacterales bacterium | reverse complement strand
AAACTGGACGTGACGCTGGTGCGGAGCCTGGGGCGCGTCGCGCTGGCGACCGGGCTCGGACAGGTGATCTTCACCGCCGTCTTCGGGTTCCTGATCTGCCTCGCGCTCGGGATCGACTGGGTGACGGCGCTCTTCATCGGCGTGGCGCTGACCTTTTCCTCGACGATCATCATCGTGAAGCTCTTGTCGGACAAGCGGAGATCGGAGCGCTGCACGGCAAGATCGCGCTCGGGTTCCTGATCGTGCAGGACATCTTCGTCGTCCTGGCCATGGTGGCCCTGTCGGCCGTCGGCGTCGGAACGGCCGCGGAGGGCGGCGCGGCGGCGAACATCCTCGTGCTCGTGGTTGGCGCGGCGGCGATGCTCGCCTTCATCGCGGCCTTCATCCGTTACCTCGCCGATCCGCTGACGCGTTTCGTCTCCCGCTCGCCCGAACTTCTGGTGATCGCGGCGGTGGGGTGGGCCATCGCCCTCGCCGCGCTCGGCGATGCGATCGGGTTCGGAAAGGAGCTTGGCGGACTCCTCGCAGGCGTCTCGCTCGCCTCGACGCCGTTTCGCGACGCGATCGGGTCGCGCCTCACCAGCCTGCGCGACTTCCTTCTGCTGTTCTTCTTCATCGCCCTCGGCTCCGGGCTCGAGCTGTCCACCCTCGGCGCGCAGATCGGGCCGGCCATCGTGCTGTCGCTGTTCGTTCTGATCGGCAACCCTCTCATCGTGCTCGCGATCATGGGCTACCTCGGATACCGCAAGAGAACCGGCTTCCTCGCGGGCCTCACGGTGGCGCAGATCTCGGAGTTCTCGCTGATCTTCATGGCGATGGGGGTGTCGCTGGGGCAGGTGGGCGAGGAGGCGATGGGACTCGTGACGCTCGTGGGGCTCGTGACCATCGCGCTCTCGGTCTACATGATCACATGGTCGCACAAGCTCTACGAGGTCTGCGAGCCGCTTCTGGGGATGTTCGAGCGCCGCCAGGCGTTCCGCGAGATCGCCGTCGAACGCGATGGCGCGACGTCGCGGCAGCATGATTTCGTCATCTTCGGACTTGGCCGCTACGGCCAGAGGCTGGGAAGCTTCCTCGCGGAGCGGGGCTACCGGGTGCTCGGGGTCGACTTCGACCCGGAGGCCCTGTCCGCATGGCGGGACCTCGGAATGGAGGCCATGTTCGGCGACGCCACCGATCCCGACTTCGTCACGCACCTGTCGCTGGATGGCGTGCGCGGCGTGATCTCGGCGGTTCCGCGCGAACGCAGCGCGCTGACGGATACGGATGCCCAGCTGACGCTGCTGCACGGCTTGCGGGCATCGGGCTTTCCCGGCCGGATCGTGCTGTCCGCGAATACCGCCTCGGAGGCGGAGGCGCTGCGGTCCCGCGGCGCGGATCTCGTGCTGACGCCATTCGACGACGCTGCGGAATACGCGGTGGAACGGCTTGTGGCCGCGTGAGGCGAAGACCGGCCGAAACGCGGGTGGCCGCCCGGGGCGATGCGGGCCGTGAAGCGGCCGTCGGGGGACGTCAGAGCGGCAGCGGCGCGTCGGGCTTCAGCTGATCCATGACGATCTGGCTCTGGACGCGCGCGACGGCGGGATGCGGCAGGAGCACATCGTGAATCAGGCGATTGAGGTCCGAAAGATCGCTGCAGTACACCCGCAGAAGGTAGTCGGCCTCCCCGGTCAGGGTCCACGCCGAGGTGATCTCGGGCCGGGTTTCGAGGATCCGGGTGAAGGTTCTGACCTGATCGGGGGCGTGGGTGGCCATCTGGACGGCGACGAAGGCCTGCACCGCGAGGCCGAGCCGGGGCGCGGAGAGGCGCGCACGGTAGCCTTCGATGTAGCCTTCCGTCTCGAGCCGCTGGCGGCGGCGGCCGGCCTGGCTGGGCGAGAGGTTGAGAACCTCTCCGAGCTTCTCGGCCGTCAGATGGGCGTCGCGCTGGAGCGCCGTCAGGAGCCGGCGGTCGGTGTCGTCGATGGGCATGCGGCGAATCCTCTTCAAGCCCCAGAATAGCGCGAAACTCCCGCAATCCGGATGAGAAATATGCTGCATTTTGCGCGGAATTCCGGCGCCCGCCCGCGTATCATCGCGGCCAGCGCAAACAGGAGGAATTCATGGGACCGTTCCCACACGACGCCCCGCGTTCGGCCATCTCGGACGCGAACCCCGCCGGCACCGACGGCTTCGAGTTCGTCGAGTTCGCCCACCCGGAGCCCGAGGCGCTTCGCGAGGTGTTCGGACGCATGGGCTATACCCATGTCGCCAACCACAAGTCGAAGACGGTCGAACTCTGGCAGCAGGGCGACATCAGCTATCTCATCAATGCCGAGCCCGGCACCCACGCGGCCGCCTTCATCGAGGAGCACGGGCCCTGTGCGCCCTCGATGGGCTGGCGCGTGGTCGACGCGGACCACGCCTTCGCCCATGCCGTGGCGAAGGGGGCGACGCCCTACGACGGCGAGGGCAAGGTGCTCGACACGCCCGCGATCGTGGGCATCGGCGGCTCGCTCATCTACTTCATCGACGACTACGTCGACCAGAGCCCCTACAACGCCGAGTTCGACTGGATCGCGACCGCCAATCCCCGGGGCGTCGGCTTTTCCTATCTCGATCACCTGACGCACAACGTCCACAAGGGAAACATGGACGTCTGGTTCGGGTTTTACGGCGAGATCTTCAACTTCCGTGAGATCCGCTTCTTCGACATCGAGGGCAAGTTCACCGGCCTGCACAGCCGCGCATTGACCTCGCCCTGCGGCCGCATCCGCATCCCGATCAACGAGGACCGGGGCGAGACCGGGCAGATCGTCGAGTATCTCAAGCGCTACAACGGCGAGGGCATCCAGCACATCGCGGTCGGGACGACGGACGTCGAGATCTACGACGCGGTGGACGCGATCGCGGAGAAGGGGCTGAAATTC
>CAYTBD010000010.1:0-23678 GCA_964435755.1 uncultured Rhodobacterales bacterium | reverse complement strand
TGGGAGACGTCGGGCTGGCCAGATTTCTCGATGTACTACCCGATCTTCGTGGCGGGCCGGGACGCGGTATTCGTCGGTGCCGAAACTCCACGAGAGGACGTGCGGCAGGCTGCGAGCGACGGGGCCGCCGCAGCTTTCGGCGAGGGTGCCGGCCGCTTCGGTCTGGACCGTCCGCTGCCCCCGCCCGAGCAGACGCTGCGCGAGGCGGGTCAACTCGTCGCGCATTGCGGCGCACTTCCCGAAGACGTGCTTCCGGGAATGGTCGCGGCGCAACGCCTTCGTGACGCCTGGCTCGCCCGCGCCGCTGTCGAGGCGCACGAGACGACAGGCGGACCGGTCGTCGTGATCACCGGCAACGGCCATGCCCGCGAGGACTGGGGAGTGCCCCGGCTGCTGGCCGAGGCGGCGCCCGACCTAGAGGTGCTGACCATCGGCCAGTACGAGGAAGCCGCCGAGACTGATCCGCCCTACGACCATTGGCTCGTCACCGAACCGGCGGCTCGCCCGGACCCCTGCGCGGCCTTCCGCTGACCACTCGGCAGTTGTCAGGTCGCCGCGCGGGGTCTACGTCTGACCGGGAGGGATCGGGGCGGCGGACATGCTGGCAGGAAAACGCATACTTCTGATCGTGGGCGGCGGAATAGCGGCCTACAAGGCGCTCGATCTGATCCGCCGCCTGAAGGAACGCGGGGCGTCGGTCACGCCGGTGCTGACCCGGGCCGCGACGGAGTTCGTGACCCCGCTTTCCGTCTCCGCACTCGCCGGGGAGAAGCTATATGCCGATCTCTTCGACCTGACCGACGAAGCCGAGATGGGCCACATCGAGTTGTCCCGCGCCGCCGATCTCCTCATCGTCGCGCCGGCCACGGCGGACCTCATGGCCAAGATGGCGGGCGGTCACGCCGACGATCTTGCCTCCACCCTTCTCATGGCGACCGACAAGCGGGTCCTGATCGCCCCGGCGATGAACGTGCGGATGTGGGAGCACCCGGCGACGCGCCGGAACCTCGCGACGCTGAGCGCAGACGGCATCCTGATCGCGGGGCCGAACGACGGCGACATGGCCTGCGGGGAGTTCGGCCCCGGGCGGATGTCCGAGCCGCTGGAGATCGTGGCGGCCGCCGAGGCGGCCCTGTCGGACGGGCCGCTCAAAGGCCAACACATCGTCGTCACATCCGGCCCGACCCACGAGCCGATCGACCCCGTCCGATACATCGCGAACCGGTCCTCGGGCGCGCAGGGCACCGCGATCGCCTCGGCCCTCGCCCGGCTCGGCGCGCGGGTAAGCTTCGTGACCGGCCCCGCCTCCCTTCCGCCGCCCGCCGGGGTCGAGGTCGTCCGGGTCGAGACGGCGGAAGAGATGCTGGCCGCCGTAGAGGCCGCACTGCCCGCCGACGCCGCGGTTTTCGCCGCCGCCGTGGCGGACTGGCGGGTGAACGACAGAAGCGCAGGCAAGATCAAGAAAGCGGCGGGCCGACCCCCGGCGCTGACGTTCTCGGAGAACCCCGACATCCTCGCCGCCGTCGCGCAGCGGACGGACGGACGGCCCGCGCTCGTCGTGGGCTTCGCCGCCGAGACCGACGACGTGGTGGACAATGCCCGGAAGAAGCGTGCGAGGAAGGGATGCGACTGGATCGTCGCGAACGACGTCTCGCCGGGCACGGGCGTGATGGGCGGGCAGGAGAACGCAGTGACGCTGATCACGGAAGACGGCGAGGAGAACTGGCCGCGCATGGGCAAGGCCGAGGTCGGGGACCGGCTTGCCCGGCGGATCGCGGAGGCGCTGAAGTGACGGACTGCGCGACGGGCGGGGCGCATGGTCCGCGAGCGGCGTTCCGCCGCCCGCTGCGTATCTCGGGCAAGATGATGCAGGGGACGTACGCATGAGCCCCACGGTCGGCGTTATCCGGGAGGATTGGGCCGATCCCGCGGTGCCGCTCCCGTCATACGAGACCGGCGGGTCGGCGGGCGCGGATGTTCGTTGCAACCTCGCGGCCGAGGACCGGGCGGCGGGCCTGACGGTCGAACCGGGCGAGCGCCGCCTCGTGCCCACCGGCCTTCGCGTCGAGATCCCCGAGGCTCACGAGATCCAGGTCCGGCCGCGGTCCGGGCTCGCGCTGAAGCACGGCATCACCCTGGCCAATCCGCCGGGCACCATCGACGCCGACTATCGCGGCCCGCTGGGCGTGATCGTGGTCAACCTCGGCTCCGACCCCTACACGATCCGCCATGGCGACCGCATCGCGCAACTCGTGGTGGCGCCGGTCGTCCGCGCCACCTTCGCGGAGGTGGCGGCGCTGACGAAGACTCCGCGCGGCGCGGGCGGCTTCGGCTCCACCGGGCACGGCTGATGCTTTTCTTCCTGATCGCCGCGGCCGCGCTCTGGGGGCTCGGCTGGTATCTGAAGACGCCGGCGAGCGCGCGGCTCATCATGATCGGTCTGGTCTACGTCGCCATCCTCGCGGTGCAGATCGTGCTTCCCGCCGATCATGCGCTCCGCCGCGCGATCGGCGGGACACTCGGCGAGTGGCTGACGGTGGGCGGCCTCATCGCCCTCGCCTGGCTCTACGCGCAGGTTCTGAGGCGCATCCGTGCCCGGGTACGTCCCGAAAACCTTCCCCCATCGCCGCCACCGCCGGGCGCGCCCGACGTCGCGCGCTATGCCCGGCACATCATCCTGCGCGAGATCGGCGGGCCCGGACAGAAGGCGCTGGGCGAGGCGAGGGTGCTGGTCGTGGGCGCGGGCGGCCTCGGCTCGCCGGCGCTCCAGTATCTCGCGGCGGCAGGGGTCGGCACCATCGGAGTGATCGACGGGGACGTGGTCGAGGTCACGAACCTTCAGCGGCAGGTGATCCACACCGACGGCCGCACCGGCATGCCCAAGGTCTTTTCCGCCGAGATGGCGATGACGGCACAGAACCCGCATGTCGTCGTCCGGCCCTACAACCGACGGCTGACGGAAGACGTCGCGGAGGCGCTGTTCGCCGACTACGACCTGATCCTCGACGGCACCGACAATTTCGAAACGCGCTACCTCGTGAACCGGACGGCGACGGCGACGGGAAAGCCGCTCATCGCCGCGGCTCTGTCGCAGTGGGAGGGTCAGATCAGCACCTATGCGCCGAAGGACGGCACCCCGTGCTACGCGTGCATCTTTCCTGAGGCCCCGGCGCCCGGGCTCGCGCCCTCCTGCGCGGAGGCGGGCGTTCTCGGGCCGTTGCCCGGCGTCGTTGGCGCGATGATGGCGGTGGAGGCGGTCAAGGAGATAACCGGGGCAGGCGAGGGACTCCGTGGCAGGATGCTCATCTACGATGCGCTCCACGGCGACGCGCGGGTGTTTTCGCTGAAACGCCGCCCAAACTGCCCGGTCTGCGCCGGCTGATCTCATTTTCGACTTGCGCCTCACCGAGAACTAGGGACGGCGCGTCGTTCTCCTGATGAGGATTATGCCAGCTTGACCTGTCCCGTTCCGCGGGCGGCTCGAGCGGCGGCAGCGCCTTGGGTTGGCTGGTCAGGGCGCCCGATCGCCCTAACTTTACGCCACGTCATTTGGGAGGAGCCAAAATGCGGAACATCATACTGACATCGGCGCTATGTCTTGCGGCGGCCCTGCCCGCGGCGGCACAGGACACGCCCGCGCCCGAAGGCGCGGCAGTCTACGTTGTCGCCCCGGCGGACGGCGCGACCGTCTCGAGCCCCGTCACGGTCGTCTTCGGCCTCCGGGGCATGGGCGTCGCGCCGGCCGGCACGGACGCCGAGAACACGGGGCATCATCACCTTCTGATCGACCGCGCCCCCTTCGGCGAAGGACCGGACGGCGCGGAGGAGTTCGTTTATGCCCTGCCCGCCGACGACAACCATCGCCACTTCGGCGCGGGCCAGACCGAGGTGACGCTCGACCTCGCGCCGGGCACGCGCACGCTCCAACTCGTTCTGGGCGACGCAGGGCATGTCCCGCACGTGCCGCCGATCATGTCCGACGTCGTCACGATCACCGTCGAGTAGGCTGGCGGTCGGCGGCGGGGCGACCTAGGTTGCGGCCGAAAGGAGCCCCGCCATGACAAACCCGCTTCTCGACGACTGGACCACGCCCTTCGGCATCGCCCCGTTCGACCGGATCTCGGACGAGGATTTCGCCCCGGCCGTCGACGCCGCGCTGGCCGAAGCGCGCGAGGCCATCGCGCAGATCGCCGGGAATCCCGAGCCGCCGACCTTTGCCAACACCATCGAGGCGCTGGAGATGGCCGACGAGACGCTGGGTCGGGTGCTGTCGACGTTCTACTCGCTGGCGGGTGCGCACACGAACGACCCGCGCAATGCGCTTCAGCGGGAGTTCTCGCCGAAACTGGCCGCCTATTCCTCCGAAGTCTCGATGAACCCGACCCTCTTCGCGCGGATCGGGACGCTCTGGGAACGCCGCGAGACCCTCGGCCTGACGGACGAGCAGACGCGGCTGCTCTACCTGACGCGCCGGGGCTTCGTCCGGGCGGGTGCGCAGCTCGAAGGCGAGCAGCGCGAGCGGCTGAAGGCGATCAGGGAGCGGCTCGCCGTGCTGGGGACGCAGTTCACGCAGAACCTCCTCAAGGACGAGGCCGACTGGGTCATGGCGCTGTCCGAGGACGAGCTTGAAGGGCTCCCCGATTTCGTCGTCGCCGGGGCTCGCGCGGCGGGCGAGGAAAAGGGCCTCGCCGGCCCCGCGATCACCACGTCCCGCTCATTGATCGTCCCTTTCCTTCAGTTCTCCGCGCGCCGCGACCTCCGTGAGACCGCCTACAAGGCATGGACTTCCCGGGGCGCGCGTGGCGGCGAGACCGACAACCGCGCCATCGCGACGGAAATCCTGAAACTCCGTGAAGAGCGGGCGAAGCTTCTGGGCTACGACAGCTTCGCCACCTACAAGCTCGAAACCGAAATGGCGAAGACGCCCGGGAACGTGCGCGACCTGCTGATGCGCGTCTGGGAGCCCGCCCGTGCGAAGGCCGAAGCCGACGCGGGGGTCCTCGAGGAGATGATGCACGCCGACGGCGTCAATGGCCGCCTCGAACCGTGGGACTGGCACTACTACGCCGACAAGCGCCGCAAGGCCGAGCATGATCTCGACGAGGCCGAACTCAAGCCGTTTCTCCAGCTCGACCGGATGATCGAGGCCGCCTTCGCCTGCGCGACCCGTCTCTTCGGACTGGAGTTCGCGCCCGTCGAGGTGCCGCTCTACCACCCGGATGCCCGCGCCTGGGAGGTCACGCGCGAGGGGCGGCAGATGGCGCTCTTCGTGGGCGACTACTTCGCGCGCGGCTCCAAGCGCTCGGGCGCGTGGTGCTCGGCCATGCGGTCGCAGCGCAAGCTTGGCGGCGACGCCCGGCCGATCGTCGTCAACGTCTGCAACTTCGCCAAACCGTCGAAGGGAGAGGCGGCGCTCCTGTCCTGGGATGACGCGCGCACGCTCTTCCACGAATTCGGCCACGCTCTCCACCAGATTCTGTCGGACGTGACCTACGAGTCGATCTCCGGCACCTCGGTCGCCCGAGACTTCGTGGAGCTTCCGTCCCAACTCTATGAGCATTGGCTTGAAGTGCCCGAGGTCCTCGGCGAATTCGCGACGCATGCGCGGACCGGGGCGCCCATGCCGAAGGACCTTCTCGACCGGCTGCTCGCGGCCTCGACCTACGACATGGGCTTTCAGACCGTGGAATACGTGGCCTCGGCCCTCGTCGATCTGGCCTTCCACGAAGGCACCGCGCCCGCCGACCCGATGGCGAAGCAGGCCGAGGTGCTGGAGGAGATCGACATGCCGCACGCGATCAGGATGCGCCACGCCACCCCGCACTTCGCGCATGTCTTTTCGGGCGACGGCTACTCCTCCGGCTACTACAGCTACATGTGGTCGGAGGTCATGGACGCCGACGCCTTCGAGGCCTTCGAGGAGGCGGGCGGCGCCTTCGATCCCGATATGGCGGCCAAGCTGGAACGCTTCATCCTGTCGACGGGCGGAAGCCGGGAAGCCGAGGATCTCTACACCGCCTTCCGCGGACGGATGCCGGGGCCGGAGGCGCTTCTGAAGGGCAGGGGACTTGTCGTCGCCACCTAACGGCCAGACCGCGCGAGCTCCAGCACCTGACGGACCTCGTCCGCGATAGCGCCTTCGATGGCGATGCCGGGGTCCGGCACCGCGCCGGGGTCCTCTTCGTGAAATTCGAGATGCCGCCGGTCCTTGAGATAGTCGAGGAGTTCCGGCCCGCCTTTCCCGGTGGCCACCGCGGCGATCACGCGCGCCAGGATCTTCCGGTGCGCGATAATCCTGCCTTCGTGTGTTTCCGGCGTCTCGGTCATCGGTTCCCTCCGCGTCACGGTGATGTGAGCGAACGCCGGGGGCCCTTTGCGCGTTCCCGTCGCGTCAACGTGGAGGACACCCGATGAAACGCTCGATCGCCTATGGCAGCCTCGCCGCCGCCGGCATCGTTCTCGCCGGGGCAGCGGCTCTGCTGACCGGTCGCGACCCCCGCACCCCGCGCGTCGCCCGTCGCAGCGAAAGCCGCAGACCGGCGTTCCGCAGAAATGTCGAGGTTCGCCAGGCCGGCCCCGAACAGATGCGCGACCCGCCGAAGAATTGGGACCGCGTCGACGAACAGGTCGACGAGAGCTTTCCGGCCAGCGACCCGCCGGCGAACTACTGACGCGAAGGATCGTCGGGATGCGGCTCGACGCCGATCGGATCCTTGTGGATGATGATGTCGGCCTCGGGAAACTCCTTGAGAATAGCCCGCCGGAGCGCCGCACCTATGGCATGGGCGGTGTCGAGCGATTGCTCCCCGTCAAGCTCGATATGCATGTTGACGAAGACGCGGCTCCCCGCCGTCCGCGTCTTGAGGTCGTGGTGCCCGTGAACCCCGGGCCAGGTGTCGGCGATCTCGCCGATTCGCGCGATCATCTTCGGATCCGCGCGCCGGTCCATGAGCGCATCGAACGCGCCCTTGCCGATCCTTATCGCGCCAACGCCCAGCATGCCCGCGGCGCCCAATGCGACCACGCTGTCGATCTGCGTGAGACCGAACCGCGCCGACGCCCAGAGCGACACGATCGCCCCGATGTTGGGCAGGAGGTCGCCCAGGTAGTGCAGCGAATCCGCTCGTACGACCCGGTTTCCGGTTTTTGACGCGACGCGCCGCTGCCAGACGACGAGCCCCAGGGTCAGGAGGATCGAAAGGCCCATGACGGCCATGCCGGTGCCTTCGGAGTCCAGCGCGATAGGGGCGTCCGACAGAAGCCGCGCCACCGCGGCCCAGCCGATCGCGCCCGCCGCGGCGAGGATGAAGACCGACTGCCCCAGCGCGGCGAGATCCTCGGCCGAGGTATGGCCGAACGCGTGATCCTCGTCCGGCGGACGCGCGGCATAGACAATGGCGGCCAATGCACCCAACGACACCATCAGGTCCATCGCGCTGTCTGCGAGGCTCGCCGCGACGGACAGCGCCCCCGTGGATCCGAGCGCCCAGAGCTTGAGCGCCACGAGGATCAGGGCGACCGTCACGGAGGCGACGCCGGCCGAGATGTTGAGACGCGTCGACAAGGCTCGGTACGCTCCGCTGCAACTCGGGCCGCAGAATAGACCGGACCCCGCGCGGGCAAAACCGTTCAGTCGCGGATCTCGCCTGCGCCGACGCCCCAGAGCGCCGACTTCTCGATCCAGCCGCGGTATCCCTCGGCATCGATCCGGCACCAGTCCCGCAGGCATTCGTCCAATTCGGCGATCACGCCCGCCTCCGCCCGCGCGTTCACCGGCGCCCCTGCGTCAGGCTTCATCCGGAGCGCGGCCATGTCCTCTTCCACGATCACCGTCCGCACGCCCGAAAGCAGCGAATAGTGCATCCATCCCCCCGCGCCATCACGGTCCTGCACCCGCCGCCAGTGGCCGAATTCGTCGGTGATCTCGAGGGGCATGTCGCGGCGCTTGAACACCCAGTCGATCCGGTGGGACAGCGACGGGCCGCGCCGCACGTTGCCTTCGCCTGCCTTCAGCGAGACGAAGCGCGGAAGGGGCAGGTTGGTGACCTTGCCCCGCTCGGCGGCGGATGCGACGCCTGCCGCGAAAAGTACCAGGGCACAGACGAAAAGACTGGCCGGAAAACGCAATGCTCTCATGTGGGTCTGTCGATCCGCTCGCCTCTGTCCGGATTTAATCGCGGGTGCCGCACGCGGCTCCCTTGTGCCCGGCTTCTTTCCTTGTCACTTTGCCATCCAGCGCGGGCGAAGGAAAGAACAGGGGAGGGTCCGGATGCCGTCTCAGCGTCTGAGTGTTGTCGTCACGCGACGGTTGCCCGAAGCGGTCGAGACGCGCATGACCGAGCTTTTCGACGTGCGGCTTCGCGAGGACGACACGCGGATGTCGCGCGAGGCGCTCGCCGACGCGATGCGGACCGCCGATATCCTCGTGCCCTGCGTGACCGACACCATCGACGCGGCGCTTCTGGCGCAGGCGGGCGAACGCTTGAAGCTCATCGCGAATTACGGAGCCGGGGTGGACCACATCGACGTTCAGACCGCCCGCCAGCGCGGCATCCTCGTGTCGAACACGCCGGGCGTGGTGACCGAGGATACCGCCGACATGACGATGGCGCTGATCCTGGCCGTGATCCGCCGCATCCCCGAAGGCCTTGCCGCGATGCAGTCGGGCTCCTGGGCAGGCTGGGCCCCCACCGCCTTTCTCGGCGGGCGGGTCGGCGGAAAGCGCCTCGGCATCCTCGGGATGGGCCGGATCGGGCAGGCCGTCGCCCGGCGCGCGCACGCCTTCGGGATGCAGGTCCACTACCACAACCGCAAGCGGCTCCATGCCGAGATCGAGGCGGACTACGAGGCGACGTACTGGGAAAGCCTCGACCAGATGGTCAGCCGCATGGACGTCGTCTCCGTCAACTGCCCGCACACGCCGTCCACCTTCCATCTGATGAACGCGCGGCGGCTCAAGCTGATGAAGCCCTCCGCCGTCATCGTGAACACCTCCCGCGGCGAAGTCATCGACGAGAATGCGCTGACGCGGATGCTGCGCGCGGGCGAGATCGCGGGCGCCGGTCTCGACGTCTTCGAACGCGGCCACGAAATCAACCCGCGCCTGCGCGAGTTGACCAACGTGGTGCTCCTCCCGCACATGGGATCGGCGACCATCGAGGGCCGCATCGAAATGGGCGAGAAGGTCATCATCAACATAAAGACCTTTGCCGATGGCCACCGCCCGCCGGACCTCGTCGTGCCGTCGATGGTGTGAGGCGTCGGGCAGCGCCTGGGGATCTCGTCCGGGTTCTGCCGCTCCACGATGACATCCAGGGCCGCTTCCCGCCCGACGCCGCCGGTGTCTGTTCCGGCACCGACACCGGATCGGTCCTCGCAAGTGTCGACGAAGGCGAAAACTGGGCCAAGATCGCCTGCCACCTGCCTACCCTCCTGTCGGTCGAGACGCCGGAACGCCCATAGGCGCTGGCCGGGCCGCCGCCTCGCGGCCTGCCAAGCCGCCGCCTCATTTCCGCCCAAGAAATGGCGCAAATGTGCTCAGACTATGGCCCATGCGACTCCTCAACGTCCATCAACCACCCAAGACCGAGCAGAAGGCGCCAAGCCGACGCAGGCAGGCCGAGCATGTCCTGCGCCGCTGCCATCGTTGCCGCGGAACCGGCCACGCCCCATGCCAGATCTGCGGCGGAGCGGGCGAGATATTCAGGGGCAGGGATCTCTTCGGAAAGGCCCAGCACAACCGCTGCGCGGGATGCTTCGGCACGAAGAGCACGCGCTGCTCGACTTGCGCCGGGATCGGCTGGACCTGAGAGACGCCCAGCCCGATCAGGACCAGGGGCCCGACCGCCGCACCGGACCCGTTCCCGCCATCTCGCGCAACCGCGCGATCCGGTTCTCGGTCGCGGGATGCGTCGAGAACAGCTTGTCATGGGCATGCGCGTGCAGGGGATTGATGATGAACATGTGCGCCGAGGCCGGGTTCCGCTCGGCGGAATTCATGTCTATCCGGCTCGCGAACTGCTGGATCTTGCCGAGCGCCGAGGCCAGCCAGAGCGGCTGACGGCAGATCTCGGCTCCGATCCTGTCGGCCTCGTATTCCCGCGTCCGGCTGATCGCCATCTGCACCAGCGCTGCGGCCAGCGGCGCGAGGATCATCGCGGCCAGAAGCCCGAAGATCCCCATGCCGTTGTCCCGCCCGCCCCGGAAGAAGAAGCCGAAGTTGGCGAGAAGACCGATCGCGCCCGCAAGCGTCGCCGTGATCGTCATGACGAGCGTGTCGCGGTTCTTGATGTGGGCAAGCTCGTGCGCCATCACGCCCGCGATCTCCTCGCGGCTGAGGCTCCGCATCAGCCCGGTCGTCGCCGCCACCGCTGCATTCTGCGGGTTCCGCCCGGTGGCGAAGGCATTGGGCTGGTCCGACTGGATCACGTAGACCCTGGGCATCGGCAGGTCGGCATTGCGGGCAAGGTCGGCCACCATCCGCACGAGGTCGGGCGCGGTGCGCTCGTTCACCTCGACGGCGTTGTGCATCCTCAGCACCATCTTGTCCGAGGAATACCAAGCGTAGAGGTTCATGCCTGCCGCGAGTACAAGGGCGATGACGAGCCCGGCCTCGCCTCCTATGGCGAGGCCGACCACCCCGAACAGCGCGGTCATCGCGGCGAGAAGAAGGGCGGTGCGGGCAAAGGCCATGGCGCGACTCCAGAATCTCAGATCAGGCTGACGTCCCCGATCACACGGGGCAATTCCCTGATCATATCGCGCATATAGACGAGCGCCCCGCGGATTTCATCTGTCTCTTGGCCTGCCGACGACGGCCGGGAGTCTTCATTCGATTCAAACTCACGTCATTCTGCCTTACTGTCGATGGTATGACCCTTGCCGAATCCCGTCCCGCCACGATGATCGGCGCCGCCTGGGCGACCGGGGCGGTGGTTCTTTTCTCTGTCAACGACGTCCTGATCAAGTTCCTCAGTGGTGACTACGCCCTGCACGAAGTCGTCCTGATCCGGTCGCTCGTCGGGATGTGTCTTGTGATGGGGCTGATCGTGCCGTTGTCGGGGGGCTGGCCGGTGCTTCGGACGCGGCGTCTCGGAATGCACCTCCTGCGCGGCCTCTGCGTCGTGTTCGCGAACCTGTGCTTCTTTCTCGGGCTTGCGGCCCTGCCCCTTGCCGAGGCGGTCGCGATCTTCTTCGTGAGTCCGCTTCTGATCTCG
Organism: uncultured Rhodobacterales bacterium; assembly: GCA_964435755.1. Classification (GTDB taxonomy): domain Bacteria; phylum Pseudomonadota; class Alphaproteobacteria; order Rhodobacterales; family Rhodobacteraceae; genus DAINOF01. The sequence continues at coordinate 12,462 of CAYTBD010000010.1, read as the reverse complement.
GTCGCATCGGTCGTCTTTCTGGGAGAGACCGTCGGCCCTCGCCGCTGGGGCGCGATCGGGATGGGGTTCGTCGGCGTGGTCATCGTGCTCCGGCCCGGCACGGAAGCTTTCCAGGCTGCCTCGCTCCTGCCGCTGGCAGCGGCGCTCGGCTATGCTGGGCTGCATACGCTGACCCGCAAGATCGGCGGCACGGAAGGCGCGGCGACGCTGATCTTCTATGCCCAGGCGACGTTCATCGGCACAAGCGCCCTCATCGGGCTCGCGGTGGGGCACGGCGAGTTCGCAGGCTCCGGCCACCCGTCTGTGGAGTTCCTGCTGCGAGGTTGGACGGTGCCGGACCTGGAGGACTTTCTGGTGATGGCTTTCGTCGGTGTCGCGAGCGCGGCAGGGGGCTATGCGATCGGGCAGGCCTACCGGCTGTCGGAGGCGGCGCTGGTGGCGCCCTTCGAATACGCGGCGATGCCCCTGTCGGTGCTCTGGGGCTGGCTCGTCTTCGACGAACTGCCGGATGCCGTGGCCTTCGCCGGGATCGCGCTGATCCTCGCGTCCGGCCTGATCCTCGTCTGGCGCGAGGCTGCCGCGCGGCGCGCAACGGTCAGCCGCCCACCGGCGCCTCGGTAGGTCCGCACCGTGCAGCCGCTGGTGCGGCAAGCCGTTGAGAACCGCTTTCCGAACGCGGTTTCGCAACCGCTTTGTTCAAGCCGTGACACGGCCGCCCCCTTCGCATTCCCGCCCGCTCCCGTTACGAAGGATCTCGAACAACCGGGAGCGAACCATGCCGCGCATCGAGGCCGTCATCTTCGACATCGGGAACGTTCTGATCGAGTGGCAGCCCGAACGCTACTATGATCGGGCGATCGGACCCGAGCGGCGCCGCCGCATGTTCGCCGAGGTCGATCTTCACGGCATGAACGACAAGGTCGACATGGGCGAGGACTTCACCGCCACGATCTACGCCACCGCCGACGCCTATCCCGAATGGCGCGACGAGATCCGTATGTGGCACGACGACTGGATCGAGCTCGCCACGCCCGAGATCCCGCATTCGCGCAAGCTGATGCGGGCGCTTCAGGCGAAGGGCGTGCCGGTTTTCGCGCTGACGAACTTCGGGATCGGAAGCTTCGCCTCCGCGACACCCTACTATCCTTGGCTGTCCGACTTCGACCGGCACTACATCTCGGGCCACATGAAGGTGATCAAGCCGGACCCGCGGATCTACGAAATGGTGGAGCAGGATTGCGGTATCGGGCCGACGGCGCTTCTTTTCACCGACGACCGGGACGACAACATCCGCGCCGCAGCGGCACGGGGCTGGAACACGCACCTCTTCGAGGGGCCGCAAGGCTGGGCAGACCGGCTGATCGCCGAGGGGCTTCTGACCGAGGAGGAGGCGCAGCCATGATCGCGGAAATGATCCCGTTCGCCGAAGGCGAGGCCGTTCTCGACTGGATCGGGCTGACCACGGCGCTGGCGGAGGGGCACCGGCTCCCGAAGGCCGAGATCGGCGACACCTTTCTCTACCGGGATCCCGACACGCTCCTCAGCCGCTCGGCGTGGATCGACGGGCTGGGCATCGCGGTGAAGTCCGCGACGATCTTTCCCGGCAACGTCGCGGCGGGACAGCCCGCGATCAACGGCGGCGTCAGCCTCTATTCGGACGCGGACGGAACGTTGTCGGCGATCATCGACTTCCATCTGGTGACGAAGTGGAAGACGGCGGGCGACAGCCTTCTTGCCGCCGCGCGGCTGGCGCGTCCGGACACCGAGGTTGTGCTGATCGTGGGCGCGGGCACGGTGGCGCGGGCGTTGCGCGACGCCTATGGCGCGCTGTTCCCGAAGGCGCGGTTTCTCGTCTGGAACCGGACCATGTCGAAAGCCGAAGACCTGGCGGCGGCCTGTCCGGGAACGGATGTGGCGGGCGATCTGCCGGATGCGGTGGCCATGGCCGATGTCGTGACCTGCGCCACGATGTCGTCGGAGCCGGTGATCCGGGGCGAATGGCTCCGCCCGGGCCAGCATGTCGACCTCATCGGGGCCTACAGGCCCGACATGCGCGAGGCTGACGATGCCGCGCTGCGCAGGGCGCGAATCTTCGTCGACAGCCGGGACACGACGCTCGGCCATATCGGCGAACTGAAGAGTCCGCTGTCCCGGGGCGTGATCACCGAGGCGGACGTCGTCGCCGATTTCTACGATCTGGACGCCTTCACGCGAAAGCCCGGCGATATCACCCTCTTCAAGAACGGAGGCGGCGCGCATCTCGACCTGATGACCTGCGACTACATCCTTCGTCGCTGGCGGGAGCGCCGGACCAGGACATGAGCGAGAGCCTTCAGGCGATCTACACGCGGCTCGCGGGCGAGGGACGGCTCGCAGCCGACCCGGCACAGGAGGCGCTGCTGCCGGAGTTCGACCGGATCCGGGCCGCGCTCGAGGCGGAGCCCGAGAAACGGGGTCTGCGGGGGCTGTTCTCGAAGGGGCCGGAGGCTCCGAAGGGCCTGTATCTCTGGGGCGGTGTCGGCCGCGGCAAGTCGATGCTCATGGATCTCTTCTATGCCTCCGTCGACATCGAGACCAAGCGCCGGGTCCATTTCCATGCCTTCATGCAGGAGGTCCAGGCGGGGCTTCACGCCGCGCGGCGGACCGGCGTGGACGATGCGGTCGCGCCGGTCGCCGAAGCCGTGATCCGCGAGGTGAAGCTTCTGTGCTTCGACGAGATGCAGATCACCGACATCACCGATGCGATGATCGTGGGGCGGCTTTTCGAGAAGCTGTTCGACGCGGGCGTCGTCGTCGTCACGACATCGAACCGGGTGCCCGACGACCTCTACAAGGAGGGCCTCAACCGCCAGCTGTTCCTGCCTTTCATCGCGCTCCTGAAGGAGCGGATGGCGGTGCGCGAACTTGCCGCCGAAAAGGATTACCGTCAGGATCGGCTCGGCGGCGAACAGGTCTATTTCCATCCAGCCGACGCCACGGCGCGGGATGCGGTCTCAGACCTCTGGCGCGACATCACCGGGGGCGGCGGGGGCGCGCCGCTGATCCTGAGAGTGAAGGGGCGTGACGTTGAAATCCCCGTGTTCCGAAACGGCGCGGGCCGCGCCACGTTCTGGGACCTCTGCGCCAAGCCGCTGGGGCCGGCCGACTATCTCGCCCTGGCCGAGGCGGTGCGGGTGCTGGTCCTCGAGGGCGTCCCGCGGCTTTCGTCGGAGAACTACAACGAGGCCAAGCGCTTCGTGACGCTGATCGACGCGCTCTACGAGGCGAGGGTGCGGCTCGTCATGACGGCCGCCGACCTGCCCGAGCGGCTCTATATCGAGGGCGAGGGCTCCTTCGAATTCGCACGCACCGCAAGCCGCCTGCGCGAGATGCAGTCGGCCGACTGGGGCGCCTGAGGCGGCTCCTTCATCTCGGGGCAAATACTCCGGGGGAGCCGCGACAGCGGCGGGGGCGGAGCCCCCTGCATGGAACCCGCGCCGAAGGCGGGCTGCGGACGTCAGAAAGGCGCCTTCGCCGAAAAGCTGAGGCCCACGCCCCCGTCGGGATGCCGGATGCGCAGGCTCTCGGAGTGCAGCATGAGGCGCGGATACGCCCGTGCCGGGCCTTCGGCATAGAACGGGTCGCCCAGGATCGGGTGGCCGATCTGGAGCATGTGGACGCGGAGTTGATGCGACCGCCCCGTGTGCGGGTAGAGGCGGACACGCGTCGTGCCGTCCTCCCGCCGCACGACGCGCCAGTCCGTCACGGCAGGGCGGCCCTCGGCATGGTCCACCTTCTGGCGCGGCCGGTTCGGCCAGTCGACGGCGAGAGGCAGATCGACGGTTCCCGTCTTCCCGGCGATCTCGCCCCAGACCCGCGCGACGTAGACCTTCTTGACCTGCCGCTTCTCGAACTGGAGCCCGAGATGGCGCTGGGCGTGCGGCGTCAGCGCGAATATCATCACGCCCGAGGTGTCCCGGTCGAGCCGGTGGACGAGCAGCGCCTCGGGGAACGCCCTCTGTACGCGGGCGAGGAGGCAGTCCGCGAGATGCGCGCCCTTGCCCGGGACAGAGAGAAGGCCGGCGGGCTTGTTCACGACGAGGATCTCGTGGTCGTGGTGGACCACCTCGAGCGGCGTGTCGGGCGGGTCGTAGCACGTTTCGGTCATGTCAGGTTCCGCGCAGGCTGGACGCACCGAGCAGGGCTCCGTAGACCACGAAACAGGCGGACATGAAACGCCGGAACCAGACGTTCAGGACGGCGCCCATCGCGAGGCGCCCGAGACCCGCGCCAATGGCGGTGTAGCAGGTGTAGCTCAGCGCGGTGATGGTGAGAGCCGTGGGCACGATCACGGTCATCTGGTCCCAGATCGGAACGTCGGGCTGCACGAATTGCGAAAAGGCGGCAAGGTAGCCGGCGACGGATTTCGCGTTGATCGTGGCGATCAGGAAGGCGCGGCCGTAGATCGAGCGGGCGGACGTGTAGCCGGCGGCGACCGGTCTTCCGGCGCTGAGCCAGCCGCGGACGCCGATCCAGACGAGAAAGGCCGCGCCGAGGATCTTCGCCCAGAAGAATGCGGTGGGCGACGCCGCGACCAGCGCCGTCACGCCGGCGGCGGAGAGGAGGAGAAACAGCAACGCCTGCGTCAGGATGCCAGCGACGCCCCAGAGAGATCTGCGGAATCCGTGGGTCATCCCGTTGCCGATGCAGTTCACCGCGTTCGGTCCGGGCGTCGTCACGAACAGCGCCCAGAAGAGGGCGAATACGGTCCATCCTTCGAGGCTCACCGGGCGAAGACCGACGTCAAGATGGCATCGATTTCGCGGGCGTCCTCCTCGGTGAAGGCGTCCGGTTGATCACTGTCGATGTCGAGGACGGCGATGATCTCACCCATCGCGTTGCGGACCGGCAGGACGAGTTCGGACCGTGTCGAGGAGGCACAGGCGATGTGGCCGGGAAAGGCGTCGACGTCGGGGACGCGCTGGATCTCGCCGGTCCGCGCCGCGGCGCCGCAGACGCCGCGATCGAAGGTGATTGCAAGGCAGCCGTGACCGCCCTGGTAGGGCCCGATCTTGAGCAGGCCGGGTTCGGTGACCCGGTAGAATCCGGTCCAGTCGAAGCGGTCGTCGGCGTGGTGGATTTCGCAGGCGAGCGTCGCCATGAGGGCGACATCGTCGGTCTCTCCCTCGGTGAGGGCGGCGATGGTCCTGGCGAGAGTTCGGTAGTCGACGGTCATGCTGTCACCCGGCGCCGCCGGTGAGTTGGGCGCCAAAGCGGCCGACGCCGTAGGCGATCGCTCCCGCGCCGGCACCGAGGAGAAGCATCTCCAGACCAGCGCGCAACGCCGTGCGATCGGTGAAGTAGGCGCGCGCGGCGCCGATTCCGAAGAGAGCGGCCATCGCGAGAAGGGCGGCGAAGGCGAATCTCGGCAGCCCTATGTCGGGGAGGATGTAGGCAAGGAGCGGCAGGATGCCCGCCAGGATGAAGCCGCAGAAGGTCGCGGTCCCGTTGCGTGCCGCGTCGCGCAGCGTCGGACGGTTCTCCGTCTTCGATCGCTCCGAGAGGACGTCGCTGACCGCCATCGATGTTCCGTCGGCGAAGAGGCTCGCGAATCCGAGGATCAGGATCGTCTGCGTCGAGAGCGCGGCTCCGACGATGCCGGCGACGATGGCGAATGTCGTCACGATCCCGTCCGTCGCGCCGTACACGATCTCGGGCAGATAGGTCCGGACGACCCCCTCGTGTCGCGCCTCGCCGTTTCCGTCGCGCCGCCGCGCGCCGCCCGTCCAGCGCGGCATGTCAGACTCGTTCCAGCGCGATGGCCGTGCCTTCGCCGCCACCGATGCAGATGGCGGCTATACCGCGCCTGAGGCCGCGGGTCTCGAGGGCGTTGAGGAGCGTGACCATGATCCGCGCGCCGGAGGCGCCTATCGGGTGGCCGAGAGCGCAGGCGCCGCCGTTCACGTTCACCGTCTCTCGGGGAAGGTTCATCTCGTTCATGAAGGCCATGGGCACGACGGCGAACGCTTCGTTGATCTCCCAGAGATCGACGTCGTCTATGGACCAGCCGAGCCGATCGAGAAGCTTCTGCGCCGCCGGCACGGGCGCGGTCGTGAACCAGCCGGGCGCCTGGGCGTGAGAGGCATGGCCGAGGATCCGGGCGCGCGGCGCGATGCCGTGCGTCTCGCAAGCCGCGGCCGAGGCAAGCACCAGCGCCGCGGCGCCGTCGGAGATCGAGGAGGAGTTCGCCGGCGTCACCGTGCCGTCCTTGCGGAAGGCGGGCTTCAGTTGCGGGATCTTATCGGGCCGGGCGTTCTTCGGCTGCTCGTCCTCGGCGACCGTCGTCTCGCCCTTGCGCGTCGTCACGGTGACGGGCGCGATCTCGCGGTCGAAGGCGCCCGATTTCTGCGCCTCGAGCGCGCTCTCCAGAGAGCGCAGGGCATAGTCGTCCTGGGCCTTGCGTGTGAACTGGAAGGCCTCGGCGCAATCCTCAGCGAAGGTGCCCATCAGGCGGCCCGTGTCGTAGGCGTCCTCGAGCCCGTCGAGGAACATGTGGTCGATGACCTGCGCGTGGCCGAGCCGGGCGCCCGACCGCATCTTCGGCAGAAGATAGGGCGCGAGCGTCATGCTCTCCATCCCGCCTGCGGCGACGACGCCCGAGAAGCCGAGGGCGATCTGATCGAAGGCGATCATCGCCGCCTTCATGCCCGAGCCGCACATCTTGTTCACCGTCGTGGCGGGGACATCCTGGCCAAGGCCGGCCTCGAATCCGGCCTGCCGCGCCGGGGCCTGCCCCTGGCCGGCAGGCAGGACGCAGCCCATCACCAGCTCTTCGACGGCGTCGGTCCTCACTCCCGACTGCGCGAGGGCGGCGGCGAGCGCAGTGCCGCCGAGAACGGGCGCCGCGGTGTCTGCGAAGGCACCCTGGAAGCCGCCCATCGGCGTTCGGGCCGCCCCGGCGATGTAGACCTCGTTCATTCCGGTTCCTCCGTTCGGATTGTCTGCACCTGCTTACAGAATGCTAACCTCCGGCGTCTAGCGTTCCGCCGAGTTCAAGCGGGAGCGCGCGATGAATTTCGATGTCAGAGAAGTCGGACCCGATCTCCTCGTCCGGGTGGCGGAGGCGAGAATAGACGCGGCCGCGGCGGTTCAGTTCCGCGACGCCATGCGCGAGGCGACCGAAAGCGGGCAGGCCCGCGTGGTCCTCGATCTCGGCCAGGTGGTCTTCGTCGATTCCAGCGGGCTCGGCGCGATCATCGCGGCGATGAAACATATCGGTCCGGACCGGCAGCTGGAACTCGCCGCGCTGCAACCGGCCGTCGCGCGCGTCTTCCGCCTGACCCGGCTTGACGAGGTTTTGACGGTCCACGCCGATGCGGCGGCGGCCTTCGACGCCGGCATTCCCGACGAATGACGCGGAGGACCGATATGGCGCGGGCAGCGGTCGCGCAACCCGGCTTCACTCTCCGTGTCATGGCGCGCAACCCGTCGATTCGGGAGGCGCTCTCGGATCTGCGCGGCCGGCTCGAGCGGCACGACCTCACCCTTGAAGAGCTGAACACGGTGGAAGTCGTGCTCGCCGAGGTCATGAACAACGTGGCTGAACATGCCTACGCGTGGCGGCGTGACGGAGAGATGCTCGTGTACCTGAGGATGGCGACCGATGGGCTCCATTGCTCGGTCACCGACGAGGGACGCGCGATGCCCGATGATGCGCTCCCGTTCGGCGGTGATCTCGACCCCGGCCTGCCGATCGGCGATCTGCCCGAGGGCGGGTTCGGCTGGCTTATCATCCGCCGTCTCGCGCATGACGTGCGGTACCTCCGCCAGTCCGGCGTGAACGAGTTGAGTTTCCGGCTGGCGGTCGGCACGCCGGTCGGCGCGGCGACTTGACAGGGCGCCGGCGAAAGCTTGGTGGCAGCTCTTGTGTTGACGGCGAAAATCGGGCCTGCGCCACCGAAATGCCTGAATTGCAACACACGCGGGCCCGAGTTGGTCGCAACAGTGGCCTTGTAGCTGCTAGGCTTCCTCCGGCGCCGCTCCAAGCACAGCCCCCACCCAGCGGGGCGGCGCCGGGGTCCAACTCCCGAAAACCGATCACGACAGCCCATGCCTCCGGAGGGACCGGAGGTAGGGTCGGACGTCTTGACCGGCGCCGGGGAGCGTCAGGCGGTGTACCACTCCCCCTCTTTCCGGTTGGCTTCGCCGCAAGCCGCGCCTAGGTTCCGCGTCGATCGGGACGGGAGGATACATGCGCGATTTTCATCTGCCGGGACGCTCCGCGGTCTTCGCGGAAAACGGCATGGCGGCGACGTCGCATCCTCTGGCATCGGCGACGGCCGTCCGGGTGCTTCAGGACGGCGGGAACGCAGTCGATGCGGCTATCGCAGCGGCGGTCCTGCTCGGCATCTGCGAACCTCACATGACGGGCCTCGGCGGCGACTGCTTCGTCCTGCTGAAGCCCGAAGGGGAGGATCGCGTCGTGGCGCTCAACGGATCGGGCCGCGCGCCGGCCGCCCTCTCGGCGGCGGAGATGCGCGATCGGGGCCTTGAAGCCGTTCCCGCGGGAGGACCAGAGGCGGTATCCGTGCCGGGGGCGGTCGACGCGTTCTGCCGGCTTTCGTCCGACTGGGGTCGTCTCGGTCTTGCCGATGTCCTCGCCCCGGCGATCCGATATGCCGCCGAAGGGGTTCCGGTGGCCCCGCGGACGGCGTTCGATTGGAGCCGCGCCGCGGACGCGCTGCAGGGGGGTGCGCGGGATCAGTACCTGATTTCAGGCGCGGCGCCACGCCCCGGCCAGGTATTCAGGGCTCCCGGTCAGGCCGAGGTTCTCCGCCGAATCGCACGCGGCGGCCGGTCGGCGTTCTACGAGGGCGAAGTCGCCGAGGACATGGTCGCGGCGTTGCGGGCGACGGGCGGCGTCCACACCCTCGACGATTTCGCGGCCACGGCCTGCGACTACGGCGATCCGCTGAGCGGGACCTACAAGGGCGTCGAACTGCTCGAGCATCCGCCGAACGGACAGGGCGCCACGGCGATCCTGATGGCGAATATCCTCGGCCACTTCGATCCGTCGTCCATGGAGCCGTTCGGCGCGGAGCGGGCGCACCTCGAAGCCGAGGCGGCGAAACTCGCCTACGACGCGCGCAACCGCTTCATCGCGGATCCCGATCACACGACCCGGCTCGCTCACATGCTGGCCCCGGAGACGGCCGCGCAGCTCGCCGGGCTGATCCGGATGGACCGGGCGATGGAAGTGCCGTCGAAACTGTCGGAGGAGGTTCACAAGGAAACCGTCTATCTGACGGTCGTGGACCGCGACCGGATGGCGGTGTCGCTCATCTATTCGATCTACGACAGCTTCGGTTCCGGTATCGCGAGCGACCGGTTCGGGATTCTGTTCCACAACCGAGCAAAAGGTTTCACGCTCCGAGAAGGACATCCGAACGAGGCCGGCGGCGGCAAGCGTCCGATGCACACGATCATCCCCGCGATGCTGCGGGAAAACGGGCGCGTCACGATGCCGTTCGGCGTGATGGGCGGAGCCTATCAACCCGCCGGGCACATCCGTGTGCTGACGAACATGGTCGACCATGGGATGCACCTGCAGGCCGCGCTCGACGCGCCGCGTTGCTTTCCGGACGCCGGCGACATGAGGGTGGAACGGGGATATCCCGACGCGGTTCGGGCGGATCTTGCGGCACGGGGGCACAGGGTTTCGATCCCCGAGGCGCCCATTGGCGGCGCGCAGGCGATCCGGATCGATCACGAGGCGGGCGTTCTGGAGGGTGCGTCCGATCCGCGGAAGGACGGCTGCGCACTGGGCTACTAGGTCAGTTCAGTGCGAAATGGAGCGGGTAGTGGCCGTCCTCGAAATCGCCGAACAGGTCGGGAAGGTCGGGGTGCGTCACCGGCTCGCCGGAGTAGTCGGGGAGAAGGTTCTGCTCCGACACGTAGGCCACGTAGTAGCTCTGATCGTTCTCGGCGAGCAGGTGGTAGAACGGCTGATCCTTGGAGGGACGGCTCTCTTCGGGGATGGCGTCATACCATTCCTCGGTATTCGAGAACTCCGGGTCCACGTCGAAGACGACACCCCGGAACGGGTGCTTCTTGTGCCTGACGACCTGGCCGAGGTGATACTTGGCACGCGATTTCAACATAGGTAGACCCCCATCGCCCCGTTGATACTCAATCAGACCGCGGCTTGTCCATCAAGGCGGCCGAAAAGCAAGGGAAACAGATTGTGGACCTCGCCCTGACAGTCCTCGAAGTCGTCACGCCCGTCTTCCTTCTGGCGGCGATCGGCTTCGTCTGGGTCAGATTGGGATTCGAGTACCGAATCCAGTTCGTCACGCAACTCGCGATGACGCTGGCGGTTCCGTGCCTGATCTTCGTCGCGCTGATGGAGGCGGATATCGACCCCGCAGCGCTGACCGCCGTCTCTCTCGCCGCCGTCACCGTCTACGCGGCCGTGACGGTCGTCTCATGGGCGTTCATCCGGCTCGCCCGGCTCAAGACGCAGACCTTTCTTGCCCCCGTGATCTTCGGGAACACGGGCAATCTCGGCCTCCCTCTCGCGCTCTTCGCGTTCGGCGACGAGGGTCTGGGGTTCGCGGTGGTCGTCTTCGCGATCATGGCGATCTATTCGTTCAGCTTCGGGGTCTGGATCGTCGCGGGGGGCGGATCGCCGCTCAAGGTGCTGAAGGAGCCCTTGGTCGCGGCGACGATCCTCGGGCTGCTGTTTCTCGTCCAGGGGTGGGAGACGCCGACATTCCTGACGAACACGCTCCGGCTCGTCGGCCAGCTCGCCATCCCGCTGATGCTGATCACGCTCGGCGTGGCGGTGGCGCGGCTGACGCCGGGGGGACTAGGGCAGGCGCTGTGGATCTCGCTCGTGAAGGTCGCGATCTGCGTGGGGATCGCATGGGCGGTCGGCCGCTGGTTCGCCCTCGACGACGTTCCCTTCGCCGTTCTGGTCCTTCAGGTCTCGACGCCGGTGGCCGTGACATCCTACCTGCTCGCCCAGAAATACGGAGCCGATGCGGACGCCGTGGCGGGCCTCGTTGTCGTCTCGACGCTCCTGTCGGTGCTCTATATTCCCATCATTCTGGCATTTGTGATCTGAGCCGGACGGCAAAAAAGTTTCGCGGCGCCCTGCCTTGCGTTAAGGTGGGAAAAAACACAGGCAAGAAAACAAGAACGAGAGAGGCAGATGAGCAGAGGTCTTCGCGCCCTCGTGCTTCTGGTGTTCGTCGCAGGATGCGGCAGCGGAAGCTACGATCCGCCGCGCAATCTGGACGATGCCTGCAGCATCGTGAGCCAGCGCCCGCACTACCTGCGCGCCATGGAACGGACGGAACGACGCTGGGGCATCCCGGTCCATGTCCAGATGGCGACGATCTATCAGGAATCGAAGTTCATCGGGAACGCCCGGACCCCGCGGCGCTTCGTTCTCGGCGTGATTCCGATGGGGCGGCAGTCGTCGGCCTACGGATACGGTCAGGCGCTCGACGGAACCTGGGACGACTACGTCTCCGAAGTGGGGGGCTGGGGCAAACGGCGCGACGACATCGACGACGCGACCGACTTCATGGGCTGGTACATGGACAAGAGCTTCTCTTCTCTCGGGATTTCAAAGTCGGACGCGCGCAACCAGTACCTCGCCTATCACGAGGGACGGGGCGGCTACGCGCGGGGCAGCTACAATGCGAAGTCCTGGCTGGTCCGGGTGTCGGACGAGGTCGCGGCGCGGGCGGCGATCTATCAGACCCAGCTCGCGACCTGCGGGATAACCTAGCGGCGGCTGTCGGTCTCGAGCTTGATGGAGAACAGCCGGGACGGGATGGCGTGCCCGGTCCTGAGATCGCTGATCTGAACCTGCGTCACCGCGCCCGACCCGTCCTCCGTCACCCACCCGGTGAGCCGGAGCGGGTCTTCCGCGAAGATGAGCGCGATGCGCCCGATTTCGGGGCGGTCGGGATCGCGGGCGACGACGGTGGTCGCCTCCGGGGTGCCGGAGTGGCCGACGACGACGCCGCTCCGGGCGAGGTCGACGGTGCGCTCGAGGATCACGTTCAGCGGCGTCTCGCGGAGGGGGTACTGTTCCGGGCGGCGTCTGTTCGACTTGCCGTCGAAGATCGCGAGCTGGCCGCCCCCGGCCATGACGAGCGCCTCGTCGGGGGGATCGTACTCGAACCGGGCCCTGCCGGGGCGGCGGATGTAGAGCTTGCCGGTCGAGCGGGTGCCGTCCGGATTCTGTTGGACGAACCGGCCTTCCATCGTCTCGAGGCGGTTGAAGTAGTTCGAGATCCGGTTGAGCGGGATCGGCGCGGCGAGGGCCGGCCGGGCCAGCAAGGCGGTGGCGGCGGCGCCGGCGAGGAAGATTCTGCGGTTCATGGTCGATGTCCTGTCTGGTTCTGCCCGATATAGGGAAGATTGCGGCCGGTCGAAACCGATAGGCGATAACAGGCCGGTGTCCACGCG
>CAYTBD010000009.1:11057-23708 GCA_964435755.1 uncultured Rhodobacterales bacterium | reverse complement strand
GCGACCGACGGGTACCTTTTCGCCGCCGGGCGGGCGGGCGAGCGTTTCGCCGTGCGGAACTCCGGCGCGCATGTGGTGATCGAGGGCTGCGGGTCGAACGGGTGCGAATACATGACCGGTGGCACAGCCGTGATCCTCGGCGCCATCGGCGCGAACTTCGGGGCCGGGATGACGGGCGGGATGGCCTATCTCTATGACCCCGAGGGCAAGGCGCGCGAAGTGATGAACCTTGAGACGCTGGTGACCTGCCCGGTCGCGGTCGATCACTGGGAGGAGCGGCTCAAGGGCCTGATCGAACGGCACCATGCCGAGACCGGGAGCCGGAGGGCGGCGTCGATCCTGCAGGACTGGGCGCGCGAGAAGGCGAACTTCCTGCAGGTTTGCCCGAAGGAGATGCTCGACAAACTCGAGCATCCGCTGGGAATCGAGCGGGCGAAGGTGCCTGCGGAATAGGCGGCGGACCTGCAGGCACGCAGCGGGCCGGGGCGGTGGATGGCCGCTCCGGCACGCTTCACTTTTCTTGAGTGCCGGATCGGATAGACTGCGCCTCGCATTTCGATGACGAAGGACCGGCGTGGTGCCGACGAGCTATGTCGATCAGTTCTACGATTTCGATCCGGCGAACCCTCCGCCGCCGGGATCGTCCGTCGCGGTCTCGCAATACACGCTGGTCGACAACAACAGCGACGGGGACGTCGACCGCTTCAGCAACGACAGGATCAACGGCTCCGATGTCGTTCAGAGCTGGCCGGGGGACGTCGTGACGATCAATGTGCCCGGCGTCGGCGACGTGACTTACACCGGGATCACCTTCTACCTGGCGAACGGGCAGAGGGTGTTCACGCCGACGGACCGGCAGGTTCTGGAGGCGGGCTCCTTCGTCAGTTCGAGCTTCGTGAATACGCAGGGTCCGCTGGTCGTGCCGGGCGATCTCGGTCCGCCGTGCTTCACGCCGGGCACGCTGATCGGGACACCCGCCGGGGAGGTGGCGGTCGAGGCGCTGGAGATCGGCCACAGCGTCTTGACGCGTGATGGTGGCGCCGCGGCGATCGTCTGGACCGGGTGCCGCAGGGTGCCGGCGACCGGCCCGCTGGCGCCTGTGCGGATCGCGGCAGGAACGCTCGGGAATCGCCGGGATCTCCTCGTCTCGCCGCAGCACAGGATGCTGGTTCGGGGCTGGCGGGCGGAACTTCACGCGGGGCGGGCGGAGGTGCTGGTCGCTGCCGTACATCTGGTAAACGGAACGACCATCGTGCGGGCGCCGATGCCCGAAGTGTCCTACCTGCACTTCATGCTGGCGCGCCACGAGATCGTCTTCGCCGAAGGCGCCGCGACGGAGAGCCTCGACCCGGCCGGGGATCTGGCGTCTCAGGATCGCGAGATCGTCCGGCTTTTTCCCGAACTCGGCACCGGTCACGGTGGGGCGACGGTGCTGCCGACAGTCAGGGGGTTCGAGGGGCGCGCCCTGACGGCCTGAGTGTCAGGGCGGGGCGCAGCCGAGCGGGGGATCGCGCGGGGCGCGGACCCTCGCGAGATCCCAGAAGCCTTGCGCGATGCCGCACTTTGGGAGATGTCGGGGAGAAACGGGCAGCGGGCGGACGCGAGTGGCGGCGCAGGCAAGAAAATCGGCCAAGGGGAAGAGCGCGAAGCGGACGGGCGAGCCGCGGTTCAACCGCTATGTCAGAACCGTGCGCCGGTGGCTCTGGCGTGCGGCACTGACCGTTGCAGCCCTTGTCGCCTTCATGGTCGGCCTCTACGCTCTGGTGAACCCGCCGGTCACCCCCTACATGGTCGCCGAACGGTTGCGAGAGGGTCCGGTGCGCCACGACTGGGTGCCGATGGAGCGGATCGCGCCGGTGATGGCGAGGTCGGTCGTTGCGGCGGAGGACGCGAACTTCTGCCTGCACTGGGGATTCGACATGGACGCGATCCGGGACGCCATCGAAGACGGCGGCCAGCGCGGCGCCTCGACGATCCCTCAGCAGACGGTGAAGAACGTCTATCTCTGGCACGGGCGGAACTGGTTCCGGAAGGCGACGGAGGCGGGGCTGACGCCGCTCGTCGAACTTGTCTGGTCCAAGCGGCGCATTCTCGAGGTCTACCTCAACGTGGCCGAGTTCGACCGGGGCATCTTCGGTGTCGAAGCGGCGGCGCGGCATCATTTCGGGGTCTCCGCCGCCGATCTGACGCCGACGCAGGCCGCGCGGCTGGCCGCGGTGCTGCCCGATCCGAAGGGGCGGTCGGCTTCGGAGCCCTCGCGCTTCGTGCGCGGCCGCGCGGCGTCGATCGCCGACGGGGCGGCGACCATCGCAGCCGACGGGCGGGCGGCCTGTTTCGAGGGGGCTTGAGTTCCCTCAAGGGCGGCCCGAGGCGGCGAGCCTAGGCTTCGCGGATGCGAATCCTGATCGTCGTCTATTCTTTCACGGGCAACAATCGTCTGCTGGCGCAGGAGCTTGCCCGCCGTCTTGGCGCCGAGGTGGCCGAGGTCGAGACGGTGGGCCGGCGGCGGACCTTCGGCATCCTTCTCGACATGGTGTTCAAGCGCAAACCCGAGGTCGAGGCGCTGCGCGTCGATCCCGCGGACTACGACCATGTCATCTTCATGGCGCCGCTCTGGGACATGGACCCGGCCTATCCCCTTGCGACCGTGATGCGGCGCTACCGGGGCCGTGTGGGCGCCTTTTCCTTCGTCACCTTCTGCGGCTATGTGCGCGACGGTCAGACCGAGCACGCCCGCGAAGCGGTGACGCGGCTTCTGGAACGTCCGCCGGAGCACGTGGTGGAGCTTCACGTCGGCAAGCTGGTGCCGCCGGAAGACCGCAGGAACGTGCGGAAGGTGTCGGGGCACCGCGTGACCGGGGAGGAATTGCGGGCCTTCGAGCCGGAGATCCGCGAGATCGTCGACCTCGTGCTGCGGTAGGCGGTCGCCGGCCTGCGATGGCTCAAGCTGTTGAAATCGGCACGGTGACAGGGCATTCAGGTCGGACCCGACAGGATGGCGGAAAACGCATATGATCCGGCTCTTTCACGTTCCCCTCTCGCCCTTCTGCCGCAAGGTGCGGCTGAGCCTTGCCGAGAAGAAGCTCGAGGTTGAACTGGTCGAGGAACGCTACTGGGAGCGCGATCCCGATTTCCTGCGCCGAAATCCCGCCGGCAAGGTGCCGGTCCTGAAGATGGACGGGATGACGATGGCCGAGAGCGCGGCCATCTGCGAATACATCGAGGAGACGCATCCCGACCCGCCGCTCATGCCCAAGGGCGCCGCGGCGCGCTACGAGGTGCGGCGGCTGGTGTCGTGGTTCGACGACAAGTTCCACAACGAGGTGACGTCGAAGCTGCTCTACGAGCGGGTGAACAAGAAGATCACCAAGGAAGGCTATCCCGACTCGAAGAACGTGAAGTCCGGGGCGAAGGCGATCAAGTATCACATCGATTACATGGGCTGGCTTCTGGACCAGCGGCGGTGGCTGGCCGGCGATGCGATGACGCTGGCCGATTTCTCGGCCGCGGCGCATTTCTCGGCCCTCGACTACATCTCGGACGTCGACTGGAGCCGGAATTCGAATGTCCGGGAGTGGTACGCCAAGATCAAGTCGCGCCCGGCCTTCCGGAGCCTTCTGGCCGATCACGTGCCGGGCTTCCCGCCCCCGGCGCATTACGCCGACCTCGATTTCTGAGGCCGGCGCAGGCTTTCGTCAGCGCGGTTCGAACTTGCCCATCGGGATCTTGAGGTAGCTCGCCCCGTCCGCCTCGGGTTCGGGCGCCCGGCCGCCGCGGATGTTGATCTGAAGCGCGGCGAGCATCCTGTCGGGAAGCTTCAGCGTTTCGTCCCGCGCGGTGCGGGTGGCGATGAACTCGTCCTTCGAGATGCCGTCCTTCACATGGCGGTTCGTCAGGCGGTGCTCGGCGACCGTCGCCATGTATTCGGGCTGCTTGCCGTTCGGCGGATAGTCGTGGCCGACGTAGAGCCGGGTTTCCGGCGGCAGATCGAGGATCGCCCGGATCGAGGTCCAGAGGTCTTCGGCCGATCCGCCGGGAAAGTCGGCGCGGCTGGTGCCGCTTTGGGGCATCATCAGCGTGTCGTGCACGAAGGCCGCGTCGCCCGCGACGTAGGTGATCGAGGCGAGCGTGTGGCCGGGTGAGAACATGACGCGGACTGGGATCCCGCCCACCATGAACTCGTCGCCATCCGCGAAGAGTCGGTCCCATTGGCTGCCGTCGGTGGGGACGGCGTCTCCGAGATGGTAGAGGCCCTGCCAGAGCTTCTGGACGCCCGTGACCTTCTCGCCGATGGCGCGGGGCGCACCCAGCTTCTCGGCAAGGTAGGGTGCCGCGCTGAAGTGGTCGGCATGAGGGTGCGTGTCGAGGATCCAGACGATGTCGAGACCCTGTTCCTGCACGTAGGCCAGGATTTCATCGGCGGAGTCGGTCGTCGTGGCGCCCGCCTCTGGGAAAAAATTCCAGACCGGATCCACGATCGCCCCCTTTTTCGTCGCCGGGTCGTGGAATACGTACTGGAGACTGCCGGTGGGCCTGTCGAAGAAGGCGCGGACTTCAGGTGACTGTGTCATTTTCAATCCTTGATCTCATGCGTGGTTTGCGGTTGCGACAGGATATATGCCTTGTGTTGAATGTTTCAAACCGCGGCATGTTCCATCCGGTCCAGAGGCGTCCCGGAGAGATGCCGTGACGGCACGGACGCTGAAGTCGCGGCTGGTGGCGCAGGCGGAGACGGAGGGCTTCGCCATGGCGCGGATCTGCCGGCCCGACGCGGTGCCGGGCGTGGCGGAGCGGCTTGCGGAGTTCCTTGGCGAAGGTCGGCACGGGCAGATGGGGTGGATGGCAGAGCGGGCGCACTGGCGGGGCGACCCCGCAGCGCTATGGCCCGAGGCCCGGTCGGTGGTGATGCTGGCCGAACCCTACACCCCCGACGAGGATCCGCTCGCGACGCTCGACCGGCGGGATCGGGCGACGATTTCCGTCTATGCGCGGAACAGGGACTATCATGACCTCGTCAAGAAGCGGCTGAAGCGTCTCGCCCGCTGGCTGATCGCGGAGGCGGGCGGCGATGTGAAGGTGTTCGTCGACACGGCGCCCGTGCCCGAGAAGGCGCTGGGTCAGGCGGCCGGGATCGGCTGGCAGGGCAAGCATACGAACCTTCTGAGCCGGGAAATCGGCAACTGGTTCTTTCTCGGCGCGGTCTTCACGACGCTCGAATTGGAGCCCGACGCGCCCGAGGTGGATCACTGCGGGTCCTGCCGGGCCTGCCTCGACGTATGCCCGACCGATGCATTCCCGGCGCCCTACAAGCTCGACGCGCGGCGGTGCATCTCCTATCTCACCATCGAGCACAAGGGGCCGGTGGACGAGGCGCTGCGGCCGCTTCTGGGCAACCGGATCTACGGCTGCGACGACTGTCTCGCGGTCTGTCCCTGGAACAAGTTCGCCGCGCAGGCGCGGGACATCGGCTATGCGGCCCGCGAGGACCTGAAGGCGCCGCAGCTTGCAGAGCTTGCCGTGCTCGACGATGCGGCGTTTCGGGAAATGTTCCGGAAAAGCCCGATCAAGCGCATCGGGCGCGACCGGTTCGTGCGGAATGTCCTTTATGCCATCGGAAACTCGGAGATGCCGGAACTCGCAGCCGTCGCGGACCGTTTGTCTCGCGACCCCGACCCGGCCGTCGCGGATGCGGCGAAATGGGCGGTCGACAGACTTTCGTCAACCGGGTGATCCCGTGTTAGGATAGGGATCCGCACACCCCGTAGGAAACCGAAACCGACGGAGAGAACCATGGGTAAGCACATCGCAGACAGACCGCGCCACGAAGACGATGAGGACGGGCGCGTGAAGCACTACACCGACATCGAGCGCAAGTCGGGCGACGAACCGAGCAAGGCCGCGAAGGCCTTGCACCGGCAGGAGAAAGAGCGGGACAACGAGGGGCGGATGAAGCGTTACCTCGACATGGACCGCAAGAAGGAGGACTGACGCCGGGGCCTCTGGCGCTTTCGCGCCGGGGGCGTTAGGCGGAGGAGCATGAGGCTCTCTGTCTGATGCGCCCGGGGCGCGGCATTCTTCTCATGATCATGGCGGTGACCCTGTTCACCGCCATGAGCGCGCTCATCAAGGCCGCCGACCGCGTTCCCGCCGGTCAGGCGGTCTTTTTCCGCGCATCGATGTCGCTTCCGATCATCCTCGTCTGGCTGATGATCCGCGCCGAGGTCGCGGAGGGCTTGCGCACGCAGAGCTGGAAAGGTCACGCGGTGCGGGGCATCGCGGGGTCGCTCGCGATGGGCCTCGGCTTCGCCGGGCTCAAGTATCTGCCGCTGCCCGAAGTGACGGCGCTGCGGTTCGTGACGCCGATATTCATCGTCCTGTTCGCCGCGGTGATGCTGGGCGAGCGGATCCGGGCGATCCGGATCACGGCCGTCGCCTCGGGGCTGGCGGGTGTCGTCATCATCCTCTGGCCGCGGCTCACGCTGTCGGGCGAGGGCGGAGAGTTGTTCGGGGCGGGTCTGGTGCTCGCCTCCGCGACGCTCGCGGCGCTGGCTCAGATCTTCGTGAAGTCGATGGCGGGGCGGGAGCAGACGGCGGCGATCGTCTTCTACTTCTCGCTGACGGCGACGGTCCTGTCGCTCACCACGATTCCGTTCGGCTGGGTGGTGCCGACCGGGCGGGAGCTCGTTCTGCTCGTCGGGGCCGGGATCATCGGCGGGGCAGGGCAGATCCTGCTCACGTCGAGCTACCGTTTTGCGGACGCCGGGGTGCTCGCGCCGTTCACCTACGTGTCGATGCTCTGGGCGGTTCTCATCGGGTTCGTCGTCTTCGACGAGGTGCCGACCGTGCCCATGCTGAGCGGGGCGGTGCTGATCATCGCGGCTGGCGTGGCGATCTGGCTGCGCGAGCGGAAGCTTGGCCAGCGGCGCGCGACAGAGGGCAAGATCGGCGCGAAGGGCATGCAGTAGCTCAGGCGGCCCGCTGCGCCGCGGCGGGCCGGCTCAGATACTTCAGAACCGTTTCGACGTCGGTGATGCCGCCCGTCCTCGGGTCGATGTAGCGCGGATAATCGACGAGTGCGGCGTGCACCAGCGCCTCGAGGGAGGCGCCGCCACGACGGCCGGGGGCGGGCACGTCGTCGGTGGTGAGCCCCCATCCGGCGTAGAACGGCATGCCGAAGGTGCGAACCGGCCGACCGTGGATCAGCGCCTCGAAGCCCGCCTGCGAGGTGACGGTGTAGATGGTCTCGGCGCCGGAGATCAGGCGCGCGGGATTGCAGGGCGCGGTGATGGCGATGTCCGCCCCGTTCGGGTCGAGATAGCCGTGCGCCCCGCGCAGATGAACATCGGGGTGGGACTTGAGGACGATCGGCAGGCCCGGGAATTCCGCCCGGGCCGCGGCGACCATCCGCTCGAAACTCCGCGCATTGGCGAAGCCGCCACGGACGGAGAGATCGCCGCGGACCTGATCGAACAGAAGGACGTAACGGTCGGGCAAAGGGCCGCCGTAGTCCGGCAGGGCGGCGAACTTGGTGAGATCGAGGTCGCGCCAGAGGTCGATGAGACGGCGTGCGCGCACCGAGTTGGCCGGCGCCTCCGCGATCAGGTGTTCGAGGCGCGACGGCTGGCTGGCGTCATGGTAGATGCCGAGATCGTCGAAGACCAGCGAGAGCGGCGGATCGTCCCGCATCGCAGAGCGCAGGAAGCCGTCCTCGATCAGGACGAGACGCGTGCCGCGTCGTCTGGCGAGCCGTTCCGCGCGGCGACCCGAGCGGCGGCGGCCCCAGCCGACGACGGTTGCCGCCCGGAGCGGCAGGAGCCGTGTCGCGAGCACGGGCGGAGAGCCGATCAGCGCGGCGAGGGCCGGGTCGCGGCAAAGATCGATCGAGGTGGCGGCGACCGGCGCATCCGGCTCCGTCAACCGGTGCCGGACCAGAGTGGACCAGTGCCGAAGCTTGTCGAGGCGCTGTGTCATCCGACGTTCCTCCCAGCCTTCCGGATGCACTCAACAGGCTATCCCAACGCCGGTTCCGGGCGTAGCGAAAACTCGTGCCCGCTCATGCGACCTGTCAGGCAAGCAGGGAGTGAACGTCCGGAGATCCGGTGGGGGCGCGCGTTCCGCGCGCTCTAGTCGTACCGGAGGTCCGTCGCCTTGCCCCGGAAGATCGCGTAGGCAAGGGCGGTGTAACCGAGAATCGTGGGCAGCACGAAGCAGACGCCGACGAGGATGATGATCAGGCTTTCGGGGGCGCTGGCCGCTTCGTAGATCGTGAGTTTCTCGGGCACGACATAGGGATAGTAGGAGTAGGCAAGCCCCGCGAAGGCCAGCGTGAAAAGCCCCACGGAGGCGACGAAGGGTCCGGCGGAGCCGGCGTCGCCGGGCCTGGGCAGGCGTTGCAGGCTCCGCCAGAGCCAGAAGACCAGCGCCGCCGAGACGATCGGGAGCGGTGCGAGAATGACGATCTCCGGGACGGCGAACCATTTCTCGAAGATGCGCGGACTGACCAGCGGAGAGGCGGCCGAGATGGCGCCGATGCCGAGGATCAGGCCCCAGATGCCGCCGCGCGCCCATTGCACCGCCTTTTCCTGCAGCGCGTCCGAGGTCTTGAGGATCAGCCAAGTCGCCCCGATGAAGCTGTAGCCGACCGTCAGGAAGACCGCCGTGACGGTCGCGAAGGCGACGTGCGGCAGGGTCCATTCCAGCCCCATGATGTAGAGGCCGAGCATGAACCCCTGGCTGAGCGAGGTCATCAGGCTTCCGGTGAAGAACAGGCGGTCCCACGTGGCCTTGTGCGATCCGGGGGCCTTCACCCGGAACTCGAACGCGACGCCGCGCAGGATGAGGCCGATGAGCATCACCGCGACGGGCAGGTAGAGCGCGGTCAGGATCTGACCGTGCGCTTGCGGGAAGGCCACGAGCAGGATGCCGATGGCAAGGACGAGCCATGTCTCGTTGGCGTCCCAGAACGGACCGATGGAGGCGACCATGCGGTCCTGCTCGTCGGCGTCGGCGAGGGGGAAGAGGACGCCCACGCCAAGGTCGAACCCGTCGAGCACGACGTAGATCAGGATCGACAGTCCCATGAGGGCCGCGAAGGTGAAGGGCAGCCAGACGGCGGGGTCGCCGAAGAGGTCCATCGTCATTCTCCCGGCGTGATGGCGCGCACTTCGGCGGCCGAGGATTGCGGCGTCTCGAAGGTGAGCACGGGTTCGCCCTTGCAGGCCTTCCGCGCGAGGAAGGTCAGGACGCCGACATAGGCGGTGGTCAGCGCGGCATAGACGGCGAGGTAGGTCACGAGCGTGCCCATCACCATCGGCGCCGGCACTGCGGCGACGGCATCCTTCGTCATCAGCACGCCGTCGATCAGCCAGGGCTGGCGACCGATCTCGGTCGTGTACCAGCCGGCGAGCGTCGCGATCCAGCCCGAGAAGGTCATCCCCGCGAAGGCGTAGAGGGCGGGCCCGGGAAGCGCGTCCGCGCCGCGACCGCGACGCATCAGCCAGAGCGCACCCCACGACAGGGCGAGCATGGCGAAGCCGGTGCCGACCATGACGCGAAACGACCAGAAGACCTTGGAGACAGGCGGATGCAGTGCGGTGCCGTCCTCGGCCACGAAGTCGTTGAGGCCCGGCACGACGCCGTCGGCGTGGTGCTTGAGGATGAAGGACGCGCCCGAGGGGATGCCGATCTCGAAGCGGTTCATGCGTAGCTCTTCATCGGGGATCGCGAAGAGGAGCAAGGGGACATTGCCGCCCGTTTCCCAGTTGCCTTCCATCGCGGCGATCTTCTGCGGCTGATGTTCGAGCGTGTTGAGACCGTGCATGTCGCCCGCGAAGATCTGGATCGGGATCAGGAGCGCGCCGAGCCATGCGCCGAAGCGGAGGGTCGTCTTCACCTCTTCGCTGTCGTCGCCCCAGAGACGGCGCAGCGCCGACAGGCCCGCGATCAGGAAGGCGACGGTCAGGCCAGAGGCCAGCAGCATGTGGGCGAGCCGATAGGGCATCGACGGGTTGAAGACGATGGCGAACCAGTCGGTCGCGTGCGCCACGCCATCGCGCATCTCGAACCCTGCGGGCGTGTGCATCCACGAGTTGAGCACGAGGATCCAGAACGCGGACATCGTGGTTCCGAAGGCCACGAGAAACGTCGCGAGCGTGTGGAGCCAGTTCGGCACCTTCCGCATGCCGAAGAGCATGATCCCGAGAAACACCGCTTCAAGGAAGAAGGCGGTCATCACCTCGTAGGCGAGAAGCGGCCCGGCGATGTTTCCGACCGTCTCCATGAACCCCGGCCAGTTCGTCCCGAACTGGAACGACATGGTGATGCCTGAGACGACGCCCATCGCGAAGGAAAGGGCGAAGACCTTCACCCAGAACCGGTAGGCGGCCATCCATTTCTCGTCGCCCGTTCGCTGGAAGCGGAGCTTGAAGAACAGGAGCGCCCACCCGAGCGCGATGGTGATCGTCGGGAACAGGATGTGGAACGAGATGTTCGCGCCGAACTGGATGCGCGAGAGAATGAGCGTGTCCATCGGTCAGCCTTTCTTCTTCTTGCGCTTGGTGGTCAGGGAGACGACCGAGCCGGTCGAGGCGATCAGTTTCCGGAGCTTGTGGCCGGTCTTCAGCAGCGCGACCAGTTTCTCCGTCTCGAGCCTGTCCATCTCGTCATAGAAGCCGGTCAGCGTCTCGATGAGCTCGCGAAGGTCGGACATCCGGCGCAGCGCGTAGGTGTCGGCGCCCTCCGGCGCGGCGATCTCGAGTTCGCGGAGCTTCGAGAGGGTCGGGTCGATCTCGCGCTTCTTGCGCTCGGCCACGAGGATGCGGACGATCTCCCACAGATCGTCGGGCGACGAGAAGTAGTCCCGCCGATCCTCCGGGACGTGGCGGAGCCGGACGAGGTTCCAGGACTGGAGTTCCTTGAGGCTCATCGAGACATTCGATCGCGAGACGCCGAGCGCCTCGACGATCTGGTCGGCGTTGAGCGGCTTTTCCGACAGGAAAAGCAGAGCGTAGATCTGACCGACGGTGCGGTTTATTCCCCACCGAGAGCCCATTTCTCCGAAATGCAGGATGAACTCCTGCTGTATCTGACTTGGCATTCCCGAATCCGTTCGCGCGTTTCAGAAATTTCTGAAACTTATGTATTGCGGATTCGCGGAAGGCAAACGGGTGCGACAGAATGCGTCGCGCCCGTGTTCGGTCAGCCGGTCGCGGAAACGCAGTCGGCGATCGAGGTGGCGAGACCGGTGATGAGGTCCGTGTAGAGCCCGGGCCCGTAGGTCAGCGTGGACCCGGACGGATCCAGCGTGCCGATGCCAAGCCCGGCGTCGGCGGCGACGGCCTCGGCGATCGACGCGTCGTGCTGCGGCTCACGGAAGATGCACGCGATGCCTTCTGCGCCGACGCTGGCTTCGAGCTCGCGAAGACGCCGCACACCGGGCGCGGCCGCGTCTCCGAGCGCGATGGAACCTGCGACCTCGACGTCAAAGGCCCGCGCGAAATAGCCGTAGGCGTCATGGAAGGTGACGATGGGCCTGTCGTGGGCGACCTCGAGTGTCTCGGCCGCATCCGCGGCGGTCCGGTCGATGCGCCGTATCGCGGCCTCGGCGTTGGCGGCGTAGGTCGCGGCGTTGGCCGGGTCGGCGTCCGATAGCTCGGACGCGATGACCGAGACCCAGACCCGTGCGTTCGCCGGGTCGAGCCAGGCGTGCGGGTCGAGACCGGCGTGATCGTGGTCATGCGCGTTGCCATGATCGTGGCGCTCCGCATGCTCCTCGTGGTCGTGGTCGTGGTCGTGGTCGTGGTCGTGGTCGTGGGAATGCCCATCCTCATGCCCGTGCCCGGCGGCCTCGCCGAACTCGCGGAGCGCGACGCCGTCTGCGTCGAGGAGCGCGACCGCTTCCGCCTCGCCGGACAGGGTCCCGAGGGCCCGCGCGAGCCAGGGCGTCAGTTCCTCACCGACCCAGAAGACCAGGGCCGCGTCCGAAAGCGCCGCCGCCTGGCTTGGGCGAAGCTGGAACGAATGCGGATCGGCGCCAGGTTCGAGAAGGACGGACGGCGACCCCACGTCGCCCATGACCTGCGCAACGAGCGAATGCACGACGGGTGTATCCGTCACGACGACTGGGCCGTCCGCGGCGGCGGCGTTGGCGGCGATGGCCATGGCGGCAGCGAGGGCGAAACGCATGGGGACTCCTTGTGAGCGGGCTGGGAACGATATACTATAACATGTAATAGTATAACAATGAGGATTTGCAAGTGTCTCATGCGTCCGCCTTCAGGAGCCACGATCACGACGCCTGCGCCGGCATGGCCATGGCGCATGCCGAGCGGCTTGCGCGGGAAAAGGGCCTGCGCCTGACACCGGTGCGCCGCCGTACGCTCGAGATCCTTCTCGAGGAGCACCGGGCGCTCGGCGCCTACGAGGTGCTGGACAGATTGTCGGCGGACGGTTTCGGCAATCAGCCGCCCGTGGCCTACCGGGCGCTCGATTTTCTCGTCGACAACGGCCTCGCCCACCGGATCCGGCGCCTCAACGCCTACGCGGCCTGTGCCCATCCGGGCGAACGGCACTCTCCGGCCTTCTTCATCTGCGAGACCTGCAATGCCGTCGCCGAGGCGCCGGTCGAGGACGTGGTCCGCGCCATGAAGGCCG
>CAYTBD010000009.1:505-11047 GCA_964435755.1 uncultured Rhodobacterales bacterium | reverse complement strand
CCTGGCCACCCAGGTGGCCGGGCAACTCACGGGCGCCCTGTACGTGCTCGACGAGGACGTGGTCCGCGCCATGAAGGCCGCAGCGGCCGCGATCGGCTTCCGCATAGACCGGATGAACGTCGAGGCCGCCGGTCTCTGCCCCGCCTGTCTGTCCGAGGCATGAGCGCGCTCATCGAAACCAGCGGCATGTCCGTGGGCTATGCCGGACAGCCCGCGCTGCGCGACGTGGACTTCACCATCGCGACCGGCGAGATCGTGACGGTCGTCGGGCCGAACGGTTCGGGCAAGTCGACGCTGGTCAAGACGCTGATGGGACTTCTGAAGCCCACGGCGGGGACGGTCCGGCGTGCCGAGGGACTTCGCATCGGCTACGTTCCGCAACGTCTCCACATCGACACGACGCTGCCGATGACCGTGGCGCGGTTCCTGTCGCTGCCGGACCGGCGGACACCGGAGGAGACGGCGCGAATGCTGTCGCGTGTCGGGGCGGCGGGGCTCGAGGCGCGGCAGATGACGCGGCTTTCGGGCGGGCAGTTCCAGCGCGTCCTCCTCGCGCGGGCGCTGCTCGCGCGCCCCGATCTGCTGATCCTCGACGAGCCGACGCAGGGTCTCGACCAGCCCGGCGTCGCCGACTTCTACCGCCTGATAGAAGAGGTGCGGGGGGATGTGGGGTGCGCCGTGCTGCTCGTCTCGCACGATCTGCATGTGGTGATGCGTGCCTCGGACAGGGTGATCTGTCTCAACGGTCACGTCTGCTGCGAAGGGACGCCGGAAAGCGTCGTCTCGGCACCCGAATACCGCGCTCTTTTCGGAGGGGAGGCGCAGGGGGCGCTCGCGCTCTATGCGCACCACCACGACCACAGTCACGATCACGATGGCGCCGAAGCGGAGCATGCCCACTGATGCTCGACGATTTTCTCGTCCGCGCCGGTCTCGCCGGGGCGGGGCTCGCCCTCGCCGCCGGGCCGCTGGGCTGTTTCGTGGTGTGGCGGCGGATGGCCTACTTCGGCGACGCGACGGCGCATGCCGCGATTCTCGGGGTGGCGCTCGCGCTGATGCTCGACGTCTCGCTCGTCGCGGGAACGCTGGCGGTGGCGCTCGCGATGGCGCTGGTGGTTTCGGGGCTCGTCGGGCGCGGGCACGCGATCGACGCGACGCTCGGGGTGCTGTCGCATTCGGCGCTCGCGATCGGGCTCGTCGCGATTTCCTTCGTGCCGGCGGTGCGCGTCGATCTCTCGTCCTACCTCTTCGGCGACATCCTCGCCGTCGGGCGGGCCGATCTCGCGGTGATCTGGGCCGGATCCGCGCTCGTCCTGGGACTTCTTCTGTGGCGATGGTCGGCGCTGCTGACCGCGACATTGAACGAGGAACTCGCGTTCTCCGCCGGAATCCGGGCGGAGCGTGAGCGGCTGGTGCTGACCGTCGCGCTCGCCGTCGTCGTCGCGCTGGCGATCAAGGTCGTGGGCGCCTTGCTCATCGCCGCGATGCTGATCATTCCGGCCGCCGCGGCGCGGAGCTTTGCGAGGACGCCCGAATCGATGGCGGTGATCGCGACGGTGCTCGGCCTGGTATCGGTCGGCGTCGGCCTCGAAGCTTCGCTTCTCGCGGATACGCCCGCCGGTCCGTCCATCGTGGCCTCGGCCGCGGCGGTCTATGCTCTCAGCGTCATCGGCGGGGTCGTGTGGCGGCGGGCCTGAGCCCGGCCCTCACTTCGTCAGGATCAGCTTGCCCGCGCGCGTGATCCGGAGATCGTAGACCTTGCCGTCGAGGACGATCTGCGCCCGGTCGGTGCCCGCGGTCAGGTCGCGGGCGTCGTGGACGGGCATGGGGCGGGTGTCCGTCGCGGTCCGGATGTCGTCCATCCGGCTCACGGACGGCGCTCGATCCGGTCGAGCAGCAGCTCGATCCGCGATTCGTTGGTGTACTTTCCGTCGAAAAGGATCGACCGCACTTCATCGAGGCAGTCGGACAAGTCGAAGCGGATCTCCCGCGGACGGGCGTCGGTGTGGTCTTGGAATTGCATGGAAGCCTCCGTCTGTCTGGCTGAACGTCCGGGCTTCCCTCACGGGTGGCTTGGCCGGATAAACCTGACAAAAACGATCTGATATGTCAACGCCCGGTCATCCGTCGAAGCGCAACATTCTGCCGAAGGCGGAGCGCGAGACGTCGATGACCTCCTTCGCGATCCGCTCGTAGGTGAGCCCGGCACCGGACCCGCGCCGCCAGACCAGCCCGATGGAGCGGGTGAAGGACGACCGCGACAGCGGGACGGCGGCGACCCCGGCCTCCCGCGGGTCGATTTCCGAGGCGACATAGAGTTGCGGGAGAAAGGCCACACCCATTCCCATCGCGACCATCTGGCGAAGCGCGTCGAGGCTCGTGCCTTCGTAATCGCGGACGAATTCGGCGCCGTACTCGGCGCAGATCACCGAGATCTGTTCGTGCAGCACGAACTCCGGCCCGAGGCTCAGCACCTGAAGCCCCGCGAGATCCTTTACACCGATCGACGTGCGGCCCGACAGCGGGTGGTCGGAGGGAACCGCGAGCAGGAGAGGCTCCATGAAGAGCCGCCGCACGAAAAGGTCGCGGCCCTGGATCGGCAATTGACTGAGGATGAGATCATGCGTCCCGTTGAGCAGTTCCTCGCGAAGGAGCCGCGGAACGCGCTCCCGGATATAGAGCCGGAGATCGGGGAACGTCCTGTGCAGATGCTCCACCACACGCGGCAGGAGGTAGGGCCCGAGGCTGGGGCTGGAGCCGAGCCGGATCGTTCCGGTCAGTCCGCCGCGCATAGCCGCCGTGAGGTCGAGAATCGCCTGCGCCTCGTCCACAGCGCGGCGCGCGAGGACGAGCACCTCCCGCCCGGCTGGCGTCAGGGCGATCGGGCCGCGGCCGCGTTCGACCAGCGACGTCCCGAGAAGTGCCTCGAGGTTGCTGACCTGAAGGCTGAGGGAGGGTTGGCTGATGCCGAGCGAGTCGGCCGCGCGCCGAAAATGCCGCGTCTCGGCGACGGCGATGAAGTAACGGAGTTGGCGCATCGACGGGAGCGGGTGCATGAGGGTCTCCGACAGTCCGTGACCTTGATAGGAAATTTCTATCAAAATTTCAATTAGGTTAGTATTCATTCGTCCCGCCGGGGGCGCTAGATCTTCGTCACGGCCACCGAGAGGTGGAGGAGCCCGGATACGGCATGGGGGGCGCGAACGGCGGGCTATTTGCAGCATGGCTTGTCGTCGCCCCGCATGTGGACATCGCAGCGTGAGGTCCCGAGGTCGTTGCATGTCTGCCGGTGCTTCAGCGCCCGTTCCCGTGACCCTTCACACGCGGGGGCGGGCGCTTCCTTTTCCGGCCGGATCATGGCTGGTGGCCGGATTCTTCTGCGGTGCCGTCCGGCGCGTGTAAATCTGATGACGAAGGGTTAAGATAGAGGCTGGCGGCAAAGAGCCGGCCCGACGAAAGAACGAGACGGACAGGCAGGCATTGGGACAATCGACACGACACGACGAGGCGCCGCCCGGGTCCGCCGCCATGCTGGCGGGGCTCGTGCCGTCGGCTATCGCGCTGGCCATCTTCCTGTGGCTGCTGCCCGCCATCGGAACGATCGGCGCGGGCGGGACCATCCGCGTCGCCTACGACTGGGTGCCGAGCCTCGGGATCTCGCTGTCGTTCTTCGTCGACGGGCTGAGCCTGACCTTCGGGCTCCTGATCTCGGGGATCGGGGCGCTCGTGATGCTCTATTCGTCGAAGTATCTCGAAGGGCATCCGCATTTCGCGCGGTTCCACGTGTATCTCGTCCTGTTCATGCTCTCGATGCTGGGGCTGGTCCTCGCCGACAACCTGCTGACGCTCTTCGTGTTCTGGGAGCTGACGACGATCACCTCCTACCTGCTGATCGGCTTCGACCATACGACGGCGAAGTCGCGCCGTTCGGCGCTGCAGGCGCTTCTCTTGACCGGGGCCGGCGCACTCGCGCTGATGGCCGGATTCATCCTCATCGGCAGCGTCGCGGGCACCTTCGAGCTGTCCGAGCTGCGGCAGCAGGGCCGGGTCCTGCAGGAGCACGCGCTCTACCTGCCGATCCTGATCCTGGTCCTCGTGGGCACCTTCACCAAGTCCGCGCAGTTTCCGTTCCATTTCTGGCTGCCCAACGCGATGGCCGCGCCGACCCCGGTCTCGGCCTATCTGCACTCGGCCACGATGGTGAAGGCCGGCGTCTACCTGATGGCCCGGATGCATCCGAATCTCGGCAGCACCGATGTCTGGCTCTGGACCCTGACGATCTTCGGTGCGGTCACGGCCGTCTTCGCCTCGTTCATGGCGCTGAAACAGACCGATCTGAAGCAGGCGCTCGCCTACACCACCCTGATGGCGCTGGGCACGCTGACGCTGTTTCTCGCATCCGACATCGGATACGCGATCACGGCCACGATGACGTTCCTCGTCGTGCATTCGCTCTACAAGGCATCGCTGTTCCTCGTCGTCGGCATCCTCGACCACGGGACAGGCACGCGCGAAGTGCACAAACTCGGCGGTCTCGCGCGGGCGATGCCGTTCACCGCCTTCGCGGCCGGTCTCGCGGCGCTCTCGATGGCGGGCTTTCCCCCGTTCATCGGCTTCATCGGGAAAGAGATCAAATATGCGGGCGCGCTCGCCGTGCAGTCCGAGCCGGTGCTCGTCGCAGGGGCGATGCTGCTCGCCAACGCGCTGATGCTCGCGGTCGCCGGGATCGTGTCCTTCTCGCCGTTCTGGCGGCGGCGCCATCTCGCCGAAAGCCTCGACCCGCACGAGGCATCGTGGCGCATGCTGGCGGGGCCGATGATTCTCGCGACCGCGGGCGCGGTTTTCGGGATCTATCCCGACATCCTCGCGGTGCCGCTCGTGAACCCGGGCGTCGCCGCGATTCTCGGGCCGGACGTGGAGCCGGCCCGGCTCAAGCTCTGGGCGGGCATCAACATGCCGCTCGCGCTGTCGCTCGCGACCTTCGCTCTTGGCATCCTGATCTACAATCTCCGGCACCGGCTGCGCGCGTCGCTCACGGCGCTGGGCGAGCGGCTGCCGGTCTTCGACACCGGCTGGGACCGGACCATCGACGGAGTGAAGGCGGTCGCCGCGTGGCAGACCCGCCTCGTGCAGTCCGGCGTCCTGCGCCAGTACATCTTCGTGACGTTCCTCACGCTTTTCCTCGGTGTCGGGGGCACTCTTCTGGCCAAAGACGCCATCGACCTGAGCTTCGAGGTCGACGGCCTCCAGATGAAACACTGGGTCGTCGTGGCCCTGATCGTGGCGGGCTGTCTGCTCACCCTGACCACCTCGAGCCGCATCGCGGCCATCGCAGGACTCGGCGCCGTCGGGATAGGTGTCGCGCTGATCTTCATCATCTACGGCGCGCCGGACGTGGCGATCACCCAGCTTCTCGTGGAGACGCTCATCGTCGTGCTCTTCGGCGCGGCGGCACTGAAGCTCCCGCGCCTCGACGCGGAGGGGCGCAAGCGGCACCGGCCGCTCGACGCGGTTCTCGCGGTCGGCGTAGGGGCCGTGGTGACGGTCATCCTCCTGATGGTGACCGCCGGACCGATCGACCGCCGGATCACGGACTACTTCGAGGCGGCGAGCTGGCCCGAGGCCTTCGGGCGCAACATCGTCAATGTCATCCTCGTGGACTTCCGCGCGCTCGACACGTTCGGTGAGATCGCCGTCGTCGTGATCGCGGCACTGAGCGCCTTCGCCCTCCTCAAGGGCCGTAACAAGACCACGCGCGAGGAGCGGCGATGAACTCTGTCATCCTCGTCGCGGGGACGCGGCTTCTCGTGGCGCTCCTTCTGGTCTTCTCGGTCTTCATGCTGCTGCGCGGCCACAACGAGCCGGGCGGCGGCTTCATCGGCGGGCTGATCGGCGCCACGGGCTTCGTCGTCTACGCGATCGCCTGCGGCACCGACGCGGCGCGCCTGGCGCTGCGCCTGCCGCCGGAAAAGATCGCAGTGGCCGGGCTCGGCATCGCGCTCTTCGCCGGTGTCGTGGCCCTCCTCTTCGGCGATGCGTTCTTCACCGGACAGTGGCTCTTCATCGGCGCGACCGAGGATGACAAGGGCCTTCCCCTGTCCACGGTGCTCATCTTCGATATCGGCGTCTATCTCGTCGTCATGGGATCTATCCTGTCGCTCGCCTTCGCGCTGGAGGACAGCGTCTGATGGAGCCGGTCATCGCCATCCTCGTCGGTGTCCTCGTGGCCGCATCGGTCTATCTGATGCTCGCGCGGAACGTGCTCAGGTTCCTGTTCGGCCTGATCCTGATCTCGAACGCCGCGTACCTGACGATCTTCGCGTCAGGCCGGCTGACGCTGGGCGCCCCGCCTCTGATCCCCGAAGGCGCCGACGGGCCCGTGGGCCAGGTGGCCAACGCACTGCCGCAGGCGCTCGTGCTGACGGCGATCGTGATCGGTTTCGGCCTCTTCGCCTTCGCGCTCGTCCTCGTCTTCCGCGCCTACGAGACCCTGGGAACGCTCAACAGCGACGAGATGCGGATCGCCGAGCCGAAGGAGGAGCCGAAATGAGCTGGCTCCTCACGCTGCCGATCATCATTCCCTTCGCGACCGCGGTCGCGGCCTTCATGGTGAAGGAACGGCCCTCGGGGGCCTGGATATCGGTGCTCGGCTCCCTTCTGTCGCTCTGCGCCGCCGGCGCGCTGATGGTCGCGGTGCTCGCCGAGGGGGTCGTCGCCGCGCAGATGGGGCAATGGGCGGCGCCTTTCGGCATCACGCTCGTGGCGGACCTCCTGAGCGCGGTCATGGTCGTCATCACGGCAATCACGGGGCTTGCCACGGCGGTCTATGCGCTGGCCGACATCGACGCGGAGAAGGAGCGGCTGGGCTATCACGCGCTTTTCCAGGTCCTGATCGCAGGAGTGACGGGGGCGTTCCTGACGGGCGATCTCTTCAATCTCTACGTCTGGTTCGAGGTCATGCTGATCTCCTCATTCGGGCTCCTTGTCCTCGGCGGGAGCCGCGAACAGATCGACGGCGGCGTCAAGTATGTGGCGCTGAACCTGATCTCGACGATCCTGTTCCTGTCCGGCACCGGCCTTCTCTACGGGATGACCGGGACGCTCAACCTCGCCGATCTGAGCCTTGCCGTGCGCGAGGTCGAGGATCAGGGGCTGCTGACGGTCGTCGCCGTCATGTTCATGGTCGCCTTCGGCGTGAAGGCCGCGGTCTTCCCGCTGTTCTTCTGGCTGCCCGCCGCCTACCACACCCCCGCCTTCAGCGTTTCGGCGGTGTTCGCGGGACTCCTGACCAAGGTGGGCGTCTACGCGCTGATCCGGATGTTCACGCTCGTCTTCACGGGCGACACGGGCTTCACCCACACGATCCTCCTGTGGGTCGCGTGTCTCACGATGGTGGTGGGCGTCCTGGGTGCGGCGGCGCAATCCGACTTCCGCAAGATCCTGAGTTTCCACATCGTGAGCCAGATCGGCTACATGGTGCTGGGGCTGGCGCTCTTCACGCCGCTCGCGATCGTGGGGGCGGTCTTCTATCTCGTCCACCACATCATCGTGAAGGCGAACCTCTTCTTCGTCTCGGGCGTGGCGCATCGGCTGGCGGGATCGACCGACCTCGGCCGGATCGGGGGGCTTTACAAGTCCTCGCCGCTCCTGGCGGTCCTGTTCCTCGTCCCGGCCTTCTCTCTTGCCGGATTTCCGCCGCTCTCGGGCTTCTGGGCGAAGTATCTGCTCGTGAAGGCGTCGCTCGACATCGGTGCGTGGCTCGTGGCCTTCGTGGCGCTGGCGGTGGGTCTGCTCACCATCTTCTCCATGACCAAGATCTGGGGCGAAGCGTTCTGGAAGCCGCATCCCGACGGCACCGAGCCGCAGGTCATGGCGCTCGACCGGGCAACCTTCTGGCCCTTGATCCTGCCGATCGCGGGGCTCGCCGCGCTCACCGTCCTGATCGGGCTCAACCCTGAACCGTTCTTGCAATTCGCCGAAAGGTCGGCGGACCAGCTCTTGAACCCGACCGCCTACGTCACGACCGTCCTTGGAGGCGCGCCGTGAGCCTCTTCGCCCTCAACCTCCTTCTTGCCTTCATCTGGCAGGCGCTGACGGCGACATTCACGATCCAGTCGCTCGTCGCCGGCTTCCTCCTCGGCTATGGCGCGCTCTGGATGGCGCAGCCGCTCTTCGGTGACCGCAGCCCCTATTTCCTGCGGATGTGGCGGATCGTCCGGCTGATCGGGTTCTTTCTCTACGAACTGGTCATCTCGTCGATCCGCGTCGCGTGGGACGTGCTGACGCCGACCCAGCTCAGCCGCCCGGCGATCCTTCGGATGCCGCTCGACGTCGAGAGCGATATCGAGATCCTGCTCGTCACGAACCTGATCTCGCTGACGCCCGGCACGCTCAGCCTCGATGTCACGGCGGACCGCAAGACCCTGATCGTTCATGCGATGTTCGCGGACGATCCCGACGCGCTGGTGGCCGACCTCAAGAACGGAATGGAACGCATGGTTCGGGAGGTGTTCGAGACATGAGCGGAGCGGAATTTCTGTCATGGGCCGTCGACGCGTCTTTCGTGATGGTCCTTCTGTCGATCGGATTGGGCTTCGTCCGGATCGCCATCGGTCCCACACAGGCCGACCGGGTCGTGGCTCTGGACATGATGACGGTGTCGGTCGTCGCCTTCTGCGGGCTCTACGCGATCTTCGCGGACGACCCGGTCTTCATAGACGTCGCCATCGTGGTCGCGCTGATCGGCTTTCTGGCAACGGCTGCGCTGGCGCGTTTCGCGGAACGCACGCGGCTCCGCGAGACGAGGCAGGACAAGGCGGAGGAGACGCGATGATCGGATGGATTGCCGGGATCGTCTGTCTTTTGGGCGGGGCATTCGCGCTGATCGCCTCGGTGGGCATTCTGCGCCTGCCCGACGTGCTGACCCGGATGCATGCCTCGACGAAGGCCGGCACGCTCGCCTCGGCGCTGATCCTTGTCGCGGCCTCGCTGCATTTCCGCGAAATGCACGTGGCCACGACCGCCACGGCGACGATCCTGTTTCTCATGCTGACCGCACCCATCGCGGCCCACATGCTGGGCCGGTCGGCGGTCAACCGGGAGGACCGGCGACCCGGACAGCCGGAACTGGACGACCCGGGGCCCCGTCCCTAGGGTGGCGCCGCGAACAGGACGGAGCGGCGCCTTGAGGATTGCGGTCTTCGGAAAGACGGGACAGGTGGGGCGCGAGCTTTCCCGGTTTCCCGATACGTACTGCATCGGGCGCGAGGAGGTCGACTTCAGCGACCCGGATGCGGTCCGACAGGCGGCTCGCATGCTCGAGGCCGACGCGATCGTCAACGCCGTGGCCTATACTGCCGTCGACGCGGCGGAAGCCGACGAGGAGACGGCGCACCTGGTGAACGCGGTCTCGCCCGGCGCCCTGGCCGAGATCGCCTCGGAACGCGGCATCCCGTTTCTTCAGGTCTCCACCGACTACGTCTTCGACGGGTCGGGCGCCCGGCCTTGGCAGGTCGATGATCCGGCGGCACCGCTCGGCGTCTACGGCCGCACGAAGTGGGAGGGCGAGGAGGCGGTGCGTGTGGCGAACGGCCCGCACGTGATCCTCCGGACGTCCTGGGTCTTCTCGGCGCATGGCGGGAATTTCGTGAAGACGATGCTGCGCCTCGGTGCCGAGCGCGACATGCTGAGGATCGTGGCCGACCAGATCGGCGGGCCGACGCCGGCGGCGGGCATCGCCTCTGCGCTGATGACGATGGCGCGGGCGCTCGCGAAGGATGCGGGGCTTACCGGAACGTATCACTACGCGGGCGCGCCCTACGTCAGCTGGGCCGATTTCGCCCGTGCGATCTTCGAGGAGGCCGCGCTCGACGTGGCGGTCGAGGACATCCCGACGTCGGAATATCCGACGCCGGCCATCCGCCCGCTGAACTCCCGGCTGGCGTGCAACACGACGGCGGAGACCTTCGGGATCGGCCGGCCCGTCTGGCGCGCCGCGCTGCGCGACGTGATCGCCGAGCTGAAGGCGTAAAGCCCGCATTAACCTTCCCGCGCCTAGCCTGTCGGTGGCACGCGAGGGCAGGCGGGCATGGCGCGCTTCGAATACCGGGAAACCCTGACGGCCTTCGGTTATCCGAACGGTCTCTCGGCGCTTTTCGCGAGCGCGACCTTCTCCGGTCCGGTGATCTACGCCGCCACGTTGAGTGGGGGTGGCGTGACGGCCTTCGGTCCGGACGGGACCGGCGGGCTCGGCGTTGTGGGGTCCGCCGCGTATCCTGAACCGCTCACGGCCGGCGTGACGCCCGCGATGGCGGAGATCCGCATCGGCGGAGAGATCCGGCTCGCGGTGTCCGGGCTGTCGCAGAGCGCGATGGACCTCGACGCCAGCGGCGCGGCAGAGGGATGGGCGGCCGTGGACGGCTACGCGGGTACGCTGGGCGCAGTGCGCGTGGCGAGCCAGGGCGGGCGCGATTTTCTCCTGTCGACGGAGCCTGACGGTGATCTCGTTGCCCTCGAGCCGGTGGCTGGGGGACTTGCCCTGCG
>CAYTBD010000009.1:0-495 GCA_964435755.1 uncultured Rhodobacterales bacterium | reverse complement strand
AGCCGTGGGCGAGGTGCAGACGCCGCTCAGGGGCGCGACGCTTCCGGGCCTCGGGGCGAGTGATGTCGTGCAGGCGCCGGACGGAGCCGTCTATGCCGTCTCCGGCGCAACCGACAGGATCACACGGCTGACGATCGATGCCGCGGGCGGACTTGCCGCGGGTCAGGTCGCGGGCGCGCTCGACGGGCTGGGCTGGGACGTTCCTTCGGCCATCCGCACGACCGCCGCGGCCGGCGATGATTTCCTCGTCGTCGCCGCGGCGGGCTCATCTTCGCTCACCGTGCTGGGCTTCGGCGACAACGTGTTCGAGATCGCCGACCACGTCATCGACGACAGGACCACGCGCTTTTCAGGTGTTACGGCGCTCGACACGCTGAGCGTGAACGGGCGAAGCTTCGTCGCGGCGGGCGGCGGCGATGACGGGGTCACGCTCTTCGAGGTGCTGCCCGGGGGCCGGCTCGTCCATCTTCAGACCGAGGTCGACACCGTGGCGCC
>CAYTBD010000008.1:14703-25110 GCA_964435755.1 uncultured Rhodobacterales bacterium | reverse complement strand
AAGCGCGAGCCCCCGCAGGATCGACAGCCCCGCCAGCGTCACGATGAAGGCCGGGATCAGCATGTAGCCCACGAGCCAGCCCTGCACCGCGCCGATCGCGGCGCCGGTGACCATGCCGACGAGGATCGCCACCGGCGCGGTCAACGGGTGGTTCAGCCCCAGACCCAGCCATTCCGGCATCACCAGCGTCTGCACCATCGCCATCATCGCCGAACAGGTGGCAAGCAGCGAGCCGACCGAAAGGTCGATGTGACGCGAGACGATGACGAAGACCATGCCCGTCGCCATGATGGCGACGCTGACGGTCTGGATCGTGAGGTTGAAGATGTTCCGGGGCGTCAGGAAACGCCCGTCGGTGAAGACGTTGAACACCAGACACAGGACGACGAAGGCCCCGATCATCCCCAGAAGCCGCGTGTCGAGCTCCAGCGAGGCGAAGACGTTCTTCCTGTTCGGCGTGGTCGGCGCGGCCGTTTCAACCATGTCGCTGTCCTGCATGTTTCAGGCTGCGCCGCCCCCTCCCTGGGGGACGGCGCTGCGATTACGCTTGACGGGGTGTCGCCAGCCTCAATCGCAGGGCGAGGGGCCGTCCACGACGCCCTGGCAGAGCGCCTCCTGGCTGATCCAGCCCGCATCCACGACAACATCGAGGTTGTCCTGCGTGATCGGGACCGGCGCCAGGAACTTCGCCCACATCGTGGTCCCGGTCGGCGAGGTCCACTCTTCGGCCCCCTCGATCTCGGACATGCCCAGACCGCCCGCGAGCGCGACAGCGACCTCGCCGGCATTCTTGCCGAGATCGCGCGCGTCCTTCCAGACGGACACCGTCTGCGTGCCCTGGGCCACGCGGTTCAGCGCGGCGTGATCGCCGTCCTGGCCCGAGACCGGGATGCCGGCCATGCCCTGCGCGGTGAGTGCCGCGACCGCGCCGCCGGCGGTGCCGTCGTTCGAGGCGACCACGGCATCGACGTCGTTGTCGTTGGCGGTCAGGATCTGTTCCATGTTTCGCTGCGCGTTCGCCGGGAGCCACTGGTCGGTATAGGCTTCGCCGACGATGTTGATCCGGCCGGCGTCGATCGCCTCCTGCAGGACTTCCTGCTGGCCGCCGCGGAGGAAGTCCGCATTCGGGTCGGTGGGAGAGCCCTTGATCATGACGTAGTTGCCCTCGGGCGCTTCCTCGAGCACGGCGCGGGCCTGCATCCGGCCGACTTCGACGTTGTCGAAGGTCAGGTAGAAGGCGCGCGGGTCTTCGATGAGACGGTCGTAGGCGATGACCGGGATGCCCTCGTCGGCGGCGGCCTGAACGGCAGGGATGATGGCCTGAGTGTCCTGCGCGAGGACGATCAGGGCGTCGACGCCCTGCGCCATGAGGCTCTCGATGTCGGACAGCTGCTTGGCCGAGGACGACTGCGCGTCGGTCGATACATACTCGGCGCC
This sequence comes from uncultured Rhodobacterales bacterium, assembly GCA_964435755.1. Taxonomy (GTDB): domain Bacteria; phylum Pseudomonadota; class Alphaproteobacteria; order Rhodobacterales; family Rhodobacteraceae; genus DAINOF01. The sequence continues at coordinate 23,673 of CAYTBD010000008.1, read as the reverse complement.
GTTGGCCTCGAGCGCCGCCCGCATCGCGGCTTCGTCGGTCTTCCAGCGCTCTTCCTGGAAATTCGACCAGCTCACGCCGACCGTCAGATCCTGCGCGAAAGCGGGCGCGGTGACCGCAGTAAGGCACGTCGCGCCAAGAGCGGCGGCCAGAAGCGTTCTTCTGTGCATAAGGTTTCCTCCCAAAAACACGGTCCCTCCACGGACCGAACCGGCGGATTCGCCGGCTCGGGTTCAGAATTGCCCGAATAAATTCGGTTGTCAAAATAATAATTTGCTCCGATACTCGCGCGGCGGCCTGTCGTGGCGGTAATTGCGAGGCGGGGGCCAGATTTTGGGCGCCCTCGGAATCAAAACCACATCTTTTAGTTCGCCAGGAAAAGTAAATATGACGGACAGAGATTCGCCGGACGCTATCGCTCAGCATGGCCGCACAGGGTGCGGGCCCATGATCGAACCCCTGTCGGAGAGAATGCGTCCTCTGCGTCAGCAGGTTTTCGAGCGTGTGCGGGCTGCGGGTCTGATGCCCCGCGTCCAGGTCGCGAAGGAACTCGGCGTCAGCCCGGCATCCGTCACCACGATTACCTCCGAACTCATCGAACTCGGACTGCTCGAGGAAGTCGTCGTTCCGCGCGAGACCGGAGAATCGGTGCGCGGCCGTCCTCCAGTGGCGCTCGGAGTTCGCGCCGACGCGCATTTCGTGATCGGCGTGAAGCTCTCCGACCGCGAACATACCGCGGTCGTGGTCGACTTCTCGGGAAAACTCGTCGCGAGCGAAGCGGTGCCGCGTGAACCGAGGGCGACGGATGTCGAGGCGCTCCTCGTGGCGATGGAGCGTCTCGTCGACCGTATCACCGGATCGGCGGGACTGACCCGCGGCAGGATCGCGGCGGTGGGCATCGGCGTTCCGGGCTTCGTCGACAGCGCGAGCGGGCGCGTCTTCTGGTCGTCGGTCCTGACCGAGCGCGGCTGCGACCTGGCCGCGGCGGCGTCGGAGAGGCTCGGTCTGCCCGTCATCGTGGACAACGACGCGAACCTCGTGGCGCTGGCGGAACTGTGGTTCGGCGTCGGGCGCGAGATGGCGGATTTCGCTGTCGTCACGATCGAGCATGGCCTCGGCATGGGGCTTGTCCTCAACCACCGCCTCTACCGCGGCGGGCAGGGGGTCGGCATGGAACTCGGGCACACGAAGGTGCAGCTCGACGGCGCGCTCTGCAGGTGCGGGCAGCGCGGGTGCCTCGAAGCCTACGTCGCGGACTATGCGCTGGCCCGCGAAGCGACCACGGCGCTCAACTGGATGCACAAGGACGGGCAATCGATGCAGGTCCTGCTCGAAAGCCTCTACGATCACGCCAAGGCGGGGAACGCCGCGGCAAGATCGATCTTCCGGCGGGCGGGCCGCTATCTCGCGGTTGCGCTTGCCAACGTCGTGAACCTCTTCGACCCTGCGCTGATCATCCTTTCGGGCGAGCGGATGCGGTACGACTATCTCTACGCCGCCGACACGCTGGGCGAGATGGACAATCTCATTCTCGCCACGGGTCGTCCGCCGCCGCCCATCGAAGTGCACGCCTGGGGAGACATGCTCTGGGCGCATGGTGCAGCGGCCCTCGCGCTGTCTTCCGTCACGGAAACGGCTCTGTCGGCGCAGCGTGAGGTCGCAGCGCAGTGAGGTGGATGTTCGCCATTCTCGCACTGGCCGGTCAGGCATCGGCCGAGCCCGCATTTGTCGATCGGAGCACAGATCTTCCGGTCCGGCATGTCTATGGGGGCGGCTGGGAATACTTCGTGGGCGGCGGTGTCGCCGTGTTCGATTGCAACGGCGACGCCAGGCCCGACTTTCTGGCCGCGGGGGGCGAGAACCCCGCGCGCCTGTTCGTCAACGAGACCGGCGGACCCGGCGAACCGCTACGCTTCGCCCTCGGCGATATCGGCGACTGGACGGGCGTCACCGGCGCCTATCCGCTCGACATGGACGGAGACGGGATTCTTGACCTTTTCGTCCTTCGTGTCGGGCCGAACATCATCCTCAAGGGGGACGGAACCTGCGGCTTCACCGACGCGACGGCCGACTTCGCTTTCGAGCCCGGCGATCACTGGTCGACGTCGTTCAGCGCGACGTGGGAACGGGGACAAAGCCGTCCGACGCTCGTCGTCGGCAACTACGTGGACCGGAGTGATCCCGATGGCCCGTTCGAGGCCTGCGACGCCAATCAGATCTATCGGCCGACGGGAACGCGCTATCCAAGGCCGGTCGATCTGGAGCCGGGGTTCTGTGCGCTTTCGATGCTGATCTCCGACTGGCGGCGGGCGGGGGAGCCCGAACTCCGCATCTCGAACGACCGGCACTACTACATCCGCGGCGGATACGAGCAGATGTGGCGGCTCGATCCTCTCGCGGAACGCTCCGCCTCGGACGGCTGGGCCAAGGTTTCTCTGTGGGGCATGGGTATTGCGAGCGGGGACGTCACGGGCGACGGTCTGCCGGAAGTCATGCTCACGTCGATGGGCGATCAGCTTCTCCAGTTCAACGAAGGGGGACGTTTCAGGAATGCGCCCTTCGAGATCGGCACCTATGCCCAACGGCCGCACGTGGGCGACGACGGGCGGCCCTCGACCGGCTGGCACGCGGAATTCGGAGATGTCGACAACGACGGTCTGCTCGATCTCTTCATCGCCAAGGGCAATGTCGACCAGATGCCGTCGAACGCGATCCACGACCCCAACAACCTTCTGATGCAGCAGCCGGACGGGACGTTCGTCGAACGGGCGGCGGTCGCGGGAATTGCCACCGGCGAGCGGTCGCGCGGCGCGGCGCTCGCCGATTTCGACGGAGACGGGCGACTGGACCTCGTCGTGGTGAACCGCAGGGCGCCGCTCGAGCTGTGGCAGAACGCGACCGGGGGCGCAGGAAACTGGACCGCCGTGGACCTGCGCGACCATGGGCCGAACACCCGAGGTGTGGGAGCGTGGATCGAAGTCCGGACCGGCGCTGGCGTTCAGGCGGTCGAGGTCACGGTCGGCGGCGGTCACGCGGGCGGGCAGGCGGGGCCGGTGCACTTCGGCCTTGGCGATGCGGGAGAGGCAGAGGTGCGCGTCATCTGGCCTGACGGCGAACGGACCGACTGGATGAGTCTTCCGGCGAACGCGCCGGTCAAGGTGACCCGGGAGGGTTCGACGCCCGGCTAGCGCTCCACCGGCAGTCCGCTCGGCACTGTGTCCGGCACGCCCAACCTGCCGGCGATCGCCGCGTGATCCGTGAGCGTCTCGAGGAACGCGACAAGGTCCGCAATATCGGCATCCGAAAGCGACACCGGCGGGCGCGTGACCGCCGCCTCGATCTCGGCTCTGAGCGCGGCGGTCTCCATGATCGTCCAGTCGGGCTGCGCCTCCGGCAGATCCGGCAGCGTCGCCTGCGGCCGATAGTCGGCAAGCCCGCCGACCGGGTCGGCGTGATGGCGAAGATATGCCTCGAGCTCGGAAAACGCGCCCGCATGCCCCCATGGGCCGGTCTTCACGACATTCCTCAAGGACGGTGTCCGGAAGGCGTAGGCGTCCTCGGTCCGCCCCGTCACCCGCATCCGGCCGACGTCCTTCTGGTGGGTCTCGAACCGCTCGGCCTTTCCCGGGCCGAGCTGCGGCTCGCCCATCGCGTGGAAGCCATGGTCGGTCAGAAACGGGCCCGCATGGCAGGTGGCGCATCCGGCCTCGCTGTAGAATAGCCCGAGACCGCGCATCGCCGGGTCCGGCAGGGTGCCCTCGCCGCGCAGGAAGGCGTCGAAGGGCGACCCGTCCGACCGCCATTCGACGGCGATGAAGGCGGCGATGGCGTTCGAGATGTCGCTGAAGGCGATCTCTCGGCCCGCGTCGATCTCGGGATAGATCGCCTCGAACATCGCCTCGTACTCCGGGATCGCCCGGACGCGTTTCGAGATGATGTCCCACGCGCCGCCGTCACCCGTGATCCGGCCCTGCCGCACCGCCTTCGCCACATCGTTCTCCTGATAGTGCCCGGCCATCTCGTCGGCCGACAGAACCGGGAACATCGTCTGCGCCGAGAGAAGGTTGGCGAAGCCCGCCACCATCTCGTCCTCGAGCGGCGTGCGGAGCCCCGAGGGTCGCGAGGGGTCGGCCTCGATCCGGCCGTCGTGGAACATCACCGTGAATTCATGGGCCCCGAGGTTGAAGAGAGCGGGAGCGTTGCGCGGCACGCGCTGCTCGGGAAGGTTGTCCGGATCGGGCCTCCGCTCCGGACCGAGGCCGACGCCGCCCTCGCCGAGCCCGAGGGAAAGACCGTCGCTCGTCGCGAAACGGGGATGATGGCAGGTGGCGCAGGAGGTATTGCGATTGCCTGACAGGATCTGGTCGTAGAAAAGCAACTGACCGAGCCGGGCCTCCAGCGGGTCGACCGACGTGTAATCGTCATCCGTGATCGCTCGCGGCAAGTCCGCGGCGACCGCTGCCGTCGCGAGGAATACGAGACTCGTCACCGTGATCGCGCGCATGTCACCCTCCCACCTCTCAGCGAACGCGAGGCCCATGCCGCCGTCAAGCTACTCCTTGCGCGGCGCCCCTCCGCCGAAGAGATTCGGCTTCTCGTAGTCGCAGGGCGCTTCCTGCATTTCCAGATGCAGCCCGCCGCCGTCGTAGGGATGCGACCGGGCAAGGGCCTCATCGACGTCGATGCCGAGGCCGGGATCCTGCGGGATCGGGACGAACCCGCCCTCGACGCGGATGCCCCCCCGGATCAGCGCATCGTGGAACGGCGTCTCGATCGTTTCGGCGACGAGGATGTTCGGGATCGCGGCGGCGAGATGGATGTTCGCGGCCCACTCCACCGGGCCCGCGTAGAGGTGGGGCGCCATCTCGGCGCCGAAGCTTTCGGCGACCGCAGCGATCTTGCGCGTCTCCCAGAGGCCGCCGGAGCGTCCGAGCGCGGGCTGGAGGATGCGCGCCCCGCCGGCGCGGAGGACGGCCGTGAACTCGGCGCGCGTGGTCAGGCGCTCGCCTGTCGCGACCGGCACGCGCACCGCCCGGGCGACCTCGGCCAGCGCCTCGACGTTGTCCGGCGGAACGGGCTCCTCGAACCAGAGCGGCTCGAAGGGTTCGATGGCCTGTCCCATGCGGATCGCGCCGGGCACGGAGAACTGGCCGTGCGTGCCGAACAGGAGATCGGCGCGATCGCCCACCGCATCCCGGATGGCGCGGCAAAAGGCCCTCGAGGTCGCGATATCGTGCATCGACGGCTGGTGGCCGCCACGGATCGTGTAAGGACCGGCCGGGTCGAACTTCACCGCAGTGTAGCCGCGGCCGACGAGATCCAGCGCCGACTCGGCTGCCATGTCAGCCGAGCCCCAGAATTCCGGCAATGGATGATCCGGGCCGGGATAGAGATACGAATAGGCCCGGATGCGGTCGTTCATCCGTCCGCCGAGAAGCGCCCAGACGGGCCGGTCCCGCGCCTTGCCGAGAATGTCCCAGCACGCGATCTCGAGCCCGGAGAAGGCGCCCATGACCGTGAGGTCCGGGCGCTGGGTGAAGCCCGAGGAATAGGCGCGGCGGAACATCATTTCGATGTTCTCGGGGCTCTCGCCGTCCATGTGGCGGGCGAAGACGTCGCGAATCACCGCTTCCATCGCCGCGGGGCCCACCGAGCTCGCGTAGCACTCGCCCCAGCCGGTGATCCCGGTGTCCGTCGTGAGCTTGACGAGGATCCAGTAGCGCCCGCCCCAGCCGGGCGCGGGCGGCGAGGTGACGATGACGTCGAGGTCGCGGAGTTTCATCTGTGCTCCTTCCGGCATGCGCCTGGGGCGCTGTCTGCCCGGCGCCGCCCTGAGCGTATTTGCTGCGGGATGAAGACGGAAGGGGTCAGAACACGATCACGTTGCGCCGCGCCGCGCCGCGCTTCGTGTCGGCGATCGCCTCGTTGATCTCGTCGAGCGACCAGCGCCGGGAAATCAGTTCGTCGAGTTGGAGCCGCCCCTGCCGGTAGAGGTCGATCATCCAGGGAATGTCGCGCGAGATGACCGCGTCGCCCATCTTCGACCCGATCATGCCCTGACCCGCCGCGGCGAAGATCGCGGGTTCGTAGGCGGCGAGCGCACCGGAAGCGGGCATGCCGACGAGATAGACATTGCCTCCCGGAGCGAGATAGCGCGGCGCGGCCTCGAAGGCGGGAATCGCGCCGACCGTGACGAAGACGGCGTCAGCGCCGCGGCCCATGATGTCGCGCGCCTCGCGCCACGGCGCCTCGCCGGCGGCAAGAACCCCGTCCGTGGCGCCGAACGCCTTCGCGTCCGCGAGCTTGGCCTCGGTCATGTCGACGGCGACGATGCGGCGCGCGCCGGAGATCCGCGCGCCCTGGATGGCGTTCAGACCGACGCCGCCGGCGCCTATTACCACGACGTCCTGACCGGGTCGCACCTTGGCCGCGTTGACGACCGCGCCGATGCCGGTGATGACGCCACACGCCAGAAGCGACGCCGCGTCCATCGGCACGTCATCGGGAACGGCCACGACCTGGGAGCGGTCGACGACCACGCGCTCGGCGAAGGCGCCGGTGTTCATCGCTTTCCATACCTCGCCGTCGGCCCCCCGGATCGACGGTGTCGCGTCGTCCGGAGTTGCGCAGGATACCGGGCGGCCTTCTGAGCAGCTCGGACATTCCCCGCAGGACCGGATCAGCGTCACCACGACGCGTTGACCGGGCGCGAACCCGCGGACGTCCGGGCCGAGCGCCGTGATGCGGCCCGCGGCCTCGTGGCCGAAGATGGCGGGAAGAGTGCCGCCCCACACGCCGTCTGCGTAGGAGATGTCGGAATGGCAGATCGCCACCGCATCGAGGCGCACTTCGACTTCGCGGCCCTCCGGGCTGCGAAGCTCGACCTCTTCGACCACAAGCGGCTCGCCGAAGGCGCGGCAGACCGCGGCGCGGATACGTGACATGCAGACTCCTTCGTTGTCTTGAGATTGAGCCTGCGCCCGCACGTGGCGGCGGTTCTCGCGCGAAAGCGACGGATTCCCGGTCGTTTACGCGACCGCCGAGCGCGGGCGGACGAGATAGACGACGCCGCAGGCGACCATCAGGAGCATCGAGACGAGAAAGGGCGCGCCCGGCAGGATGACAGCCGCGTCCACCGCAGTGAAGCGGGCGAAGACCTGGGTCATGAGAAGCGGCGAGATCACCATCGCCAACGAGGCCATCGACGCGATGACGCCCTGCAACTCGCCCTGCGCGTTGTCGGGAACCGACCGCGACATGATACCCTGAAGCGCCGGGGTGACGACCGCGCCGAGGGCCGTCAGCGGGATGAGGATCAGCGCGACCGTTCCGCTCGTGACGAATGCCAGGGCGAGAAACGCGAAAAAGTTGAAGGCGAGGCCGTAGAGCACTGTATTGCGCTCGCCCAGGAGGCGCAGAATTACCCGGATCAGTCCGCCCTGGACTGCGGCCATCGCGATCCCGAACGCTGCGAGCGACAGGCCGATCGTTGCGGGTTCCCAGCCGAAGCGCGCCGTGGTGAAGAAGGCCCAGATCGCGGGATAGACCATGAAGGCGATCTGGTAGAGCAGGAACATGGTCAGCAGCCGGCCGACACCGGGCAGCCGTCCGACGCTCGCAAGGGCGCCCAGGGGATTTGCGCGTGTCCACTCGAAACGCCGGCGCATTTCGTCTCCGACGGTCTCGGGCATGACCAGCCATCCGAGGGCCAGATTCGCGGCGGCGAGCACCGCGGCGGCGAAGAAGGGAGCCCGGGTGCCGAACTCGGCCAGCGCTCCGCCAAGAAGCGGACCGAGCACGAACCCGATCCCGAACGCGGCCCCGACAAGGCCGAAGCGCGCCGATTTCTCTTCGGGCTTCGAGATGTCGGCCATGAACGCATTCGCCGTGGAATGCGTCGCCGCCGCGACGCCGCCGATCAGCCGGCCCGCGAGGAGCAGCCAGAGGCTGCCCGCGACGGCCATCACGAGGTAGTCGAGCGTCATCACGGCAAGCGAGATCAGCATGATCGGCCGTCGCCCGAACCGGTCGGAGAGGCTGCCGACCACGGGGCTGAAGAGGAACTGCATCACCGCGTATGCGCTTGTCAGGAGACCGCCCCAGACCGCCGCCTGCGCCAGCGTCAGCCCTCCCACCTCCTCGATCAGGTCGGGCATGACGGGCAGGATCAGCCCGATGCCCATCGAGTTGATCATCACGGTCAGGAGGATGAAGATCAGCGGCAGCCGACCGGTCATGGCGATGTCTCCCGGGCCAAAGCTGCCCTTGGACAAGCGATAAACCGTCTCGCCCGGCTGTCAAAGCGGGGTGTCAGGTCTTCCTGACAGATCGTGCGAAGGCCCGTGCCTCGGAAGGCGCAGTTCCAAGCTGACGCCTGATGTCGAAGACGTGCGACCAGTCGCCGGGGTAATCCCGCTCTGCGAGCGCGCGGAGGGGCGTGCCGGTCTCCAGCGCCTCGCGACACAGCACTTTCACCGTAGCCTGCGCGTCGGGCCTCGACATCCGGTCGGTGAGCCCGAAGGACAGCGCCTCGGCGTGGATCAGACCGGATCCGTCGTCGATCTGTGCCGCCATGCGGTCTGGCTCCGGGACGGTGGTCCTCGAAAGCTGATCTCCGACGGCAAGCGCCCGCCCGGCGAGGCAGCACATCTGCGGCAGGGTCATCCACTCCGTGAACCACGCGGCTCCGTCGCGGCTCTGGCGGTGCACGAGAGCCGTCTGCATCACCGAGTCCAGCCCGACCATCTGCCGCGCGATCCCGACGAGAAGCGAGGGCAGGACCGGGTTCGATTTCTGCGGCATGGTCGAGGATCCGCCGCCTTCGCCCAGCGTCACTTCGCCGATCCCCGACTGGGTCATCAGGGTGAGGTCCTCGCCCATCTTGCCGAGGGTCCCGGCGAGCCGCGTGAGCCATGCGGCAAGCGCGGCCGTGCGGTCGCGCGTGGCGTGCCAGCTCTCGCCGGGATCGCCGA
>CAYTBD010000008.1:0-14693 GCA_964435755.1 uncultured Rhodobacterales bacterium | reverse complement strand
CGTTCGGCCAGAGCCGCGCGGACCTCGGGCCCCTTGCCGTCCATGGCCGAGAGCGTTCCGGCGGCGCCCGACAGGCTGACCTGCAGCACCTGCGGGCGCAGCGTCGCGAGGTCGCTGCGAAGCCGCAGCAGGGGCGCGCCCCATGCAGCGGCGACCGCGCCGAAGCTCGTCGGCGTCGCGATCTGACCGTAGGTGCGCGCGGCCATCGGCAGGTCGGCATAGGTCTCCGCCAGCGACGCAAGTCCACCGAGCGTGGCCGAGAGCCTCTCTTCGAGGATCGTCAGTACCTGCCGCAGCCGCAGGACGAGGGCGGTGTCTATGATGTCCTGACTCGTCGCGCCCCAGTGGATGTACTGGGCATGTTCGGGGGCCTGCATCCCGGCGCGGAACGCCGTCACGAGCGCGGGCACGACGACGGCGTTCCGGCCCGTCTCGGCCGCGAGAGACGCCGGATCGATCTGAACCTCGAGGCTCGCCCGATGAATGGCCCGCGCACTGACCTCGGGGATCAGGCCGACCGCGCCCTGCGCCTGGGCCAGAGCCCCTTCGACCAGCAGGAGCGCACGCACCTCGGCCGTGTCGGAGAACAGCCGTGACAACTCCGCGTCGCCAAACAGATCGCGGTAGATCGTGCTATCGAGGGGCGACGCCGGCATCAGGCCGCGCGCAGGTGGAGAATGTCACGTGCCTCGGCCCAGGTGGCGACGGGGCGCTCGTAGGCCTCGCAGAGTTCGACCGTCCGTCTTACGAGCGCCGCGTTCGAGGGGGCGAGCGTCTCCCTGTCCAGCCGCACGTTGTCCTCGAGGCCGGTCCGGCAGTGACCGCCAGCCGCAATGCACCACTCGTTCAGCACGATCTGGTTCGGCCCGATTCCGGCGGCGCACCAGTCCGCATCCGGCGCGAGACGCTTCAGCGTTTCCACGTAGAAGTCGAAGACAGGCTTGTCCGCCGGCATCGCGTTCTTGACGCCCATGACGAACTGCACGTAGAGCGGCGACGTGAGCCGCCCGTCGGCCGCCATCTTCGCCGCCTGAAAGACGTGGCTGAGGTCGAAGGCCTCGATCTCGGGCTTGATGTCGTAGGCGAGCATCTCCGAGGCGAGCCAGTCGACGAGGTCAGGCGGGTTCTCGTAGACGCGGGTCGGAAAGTTGTTTGATCCCACGGTGAGCGAGGCCATGTCCGGGCGCAGGGGCAGCATGCCGCCCCGCTCCTTCCCGGCCCCCGACCGTCCGCCCGTCGAGAGCTGCACGATCATGCCGGAGCAGTGCCTCTCGAGCCCCTCCTTCAGTCGCGCGAAGCGCTCCGGGTCCGACGTCGGCGTCCCGTCTTCCATGCGCACGTGACAATGGGCGATCGACGCGCCCGCCTCGAACGCCTCGTGAGTCGACTCGATCTGCTCCTCGATCGTGATCGGCACCGCCGGGTTGTCCTCCTTGCGAGGCACGGACCCGGTGATCGCCACGCAGATGATGCAGGGTTTCGTCATGTCGTCTCCGCGATGTCGTCGAGCAGCCGGGCCAGTCTATCGGGCGCGGCGAAAAAGGGCGAGTGCGAGGTCGGGAGGCGGTGCACGCAGGCAGGATCGAAGCCTTGGCTCATCGTCTCCTGGTAGTCCGGGGGAATCGCCCGGTCCTCTTCGCAGATGATGTAGTGTCGCGGCAGGGTGGCCGCCTTTCCTGTCGCGTCGAGCGGCGTTTCCTGCGGCAGCGTCGGCTGACGGCAAAGCCTTTTCGTCGCGAAGTCCACCGCCTCGTCGGGGCAGTCGTGGTAGAAGAGATCGCGCGCCATCGCGGGGTCGAACGTGAAGGACATCCCGTCCTCCGCCCGCCGGATCGCCGGGGCCAATGGCTGGCCAGGTCCCGCACGCCGCATGTCGGCGAGCGACATCCCCGCCGCAGGCGCGTAGGCGCAGAGGTAGACGAGCGCAGCGATCCGCTCCGGCGCCGCCTCCGCGGCTGCAGTAATGGGGTAACCACCCATCGAGTGACCGACGAGCACGGTCCGGTCGCCGAGCGCCGCGAGGACAGCATCCCGATAGGTTTCGAGCCGCACCGCCTCGATCGGCGTGCGGTCGTCTCCGTGACCGGGCAGGTCGATGGCCCGCGCCGTGTGGCCCAGCGCGTCGAGGCAAGGGATCACGTCGCGCCAGGCCCAGGCGCCGTGCCCGGACCCGTGTATCAGCAGGAAATCGGCCATCACATGTCCAGAAAGACCGTTTCGTCCTCGCCCTGCAAGCGGATATCCCAGCGGTACTGCCCATCGCCCGTCCTCTTCGCGATGAGGGTCTCGACCCGGTTGCGCTGCTCGATGCGGTCGAGCACGGGATCGCCCGCATGGTCGTCACCCTCGAAGTAGATCCGCGTCTGAAGACCGATGTTGAGCCCGCGCGCCACGATCCAGACGGCGATGTGCGGAGCCTGAAAGCCGCCGCCGCGCATCCGCACCCGGCCGGGTTTGACAGTGCGGAGGGTGAATTCACCCGTGTCCTTGTCGGCGGCGAACCGGCAGAACCCCGTCACGTTCGGGTCCGCGCCCGGATGCCCGGGAAAGATGCCGGCGCCGTCGGCCTGCCAGCTCTCCATCATCGCGTCGCGAAGTGCCCAGCCGGTTCCGTCGTAGACCGCGCCGGTGATGGTGACGGTCTCGCCCCGCGCGCCCTCGGCGATCGGGCTGAGGCCGAGATCCTCGGGATAGACGCCGCCCACGCCCGCGAATGTCGGAATGCACCCGATGTGGACATAGGGCCCCGCCGTCTGGGACGGCGTCTCCATCGGAGCGTTCAGCGGCTGCACCATCTCACAGTCCCTCCATCTTGTTCTCGAACATGGTCTGCCGACGTCCGCGAAGGACGATGTCGAACCGGTAGGCGAGGTAGTCCATCGGCTTCGACGCACCGATGTCGAGCGGCGCGACCAGACGGTCGATCTGTCCCCTGCTCTTGATCGTGTGCGCGATCGGACACCGCTCGATCAGCGGATCGCCCTCGAAATACATCTGCGAGATCAGCCGCTGTCCGAAGCCCGTCCCGAAGATCGAGAAGTGGATGTGCATGGGCCGCCATTCGTTGCCGCGGTTCGGCCACGGATAGGCCCCGGGGCGGATCGTCATGAACTCGTAGAAGCCGTCGTCGTCGGTGATCGTGCGGCCGCACCCCCCGAAGTGAGGGTCGAGAGGGGCGAAGTAGGTGTCCTTGACGTGGCGGTATCTCCCGCCGGCATTGGCCTGCCAGATCTCGACCAACGTGTTCGACACCGGCCGTCCGTTCTCGTCGGTGACGCGGCCGTGCACCCTGATCCTCTCTCCCACGGCGGGCGCCTCGCCGTTCGTGAAGTTGAGGATGAGGTTGTTGTCGAGCGTCCCCAGCATGTTGTGCCCGAAGACGGGTCCCGTCTCCTCCGTCAGCGTCGAGTCGAGCGACAGGAGCGGCCAACCGGGCGAGCGGCTGACGGAGGTCTTGTAGTCGGGGTCGTACGGAACGGGGTGGGCGTCCCGGTTCCGCGGGATCAGCGGACCGAGGTCAACCGGAGCGTTGCGCATCCTCTGCCTCCATTTCGGCGTAGGTCTGTTTGGCGATCTTGATCGCGTGGTTGGCGCGGGGGACGCCCGCGTAGACGGCGACGTGCTGGAACGCCTCCATCACGTCTTCCTTCGTAGCACCGGTCCGCGCCGTGGCGCGGAGGTGCATCGGGATTTCCTCGAAATTGCCGAGCGCGGCCAGCAACGCGAGCGTGAGCATCGACCTATCGCGGTCGCTGATTCCGTCGGAGGCCCAGACGGTCCCCCACGCGCCCTCGGTGATGAGCGTCTGGAACGGCGCGTCGAAATCGCTCTTCGACGCCTCCGCCCGGTCGACATGCGCGTCGCCGAGAACGCGGCGGCGGATCTCCATGCCTTTGTCGTAGCGCCCGCTCATGTCCGCGCTCCCGTGCGAGCGGTGGCCCGATCATGGACGTCAGACATGGCCGATCTCCTTCAGGAAGCCTGTCAGCACCTGGGCGAATTCGGCGGGTTTTTCGACGCAGGGCAGGTGCCCAGCGCCTCTGATCAGATGAAACCGCGCGCCTTTCACCAGGTCCGCCGTCTCCCGCACGAGGTCGGGCGGCGTCGATCCGTCGTCGGACCCCGCGATCGCGAGTGTGGGGAGCGTCAGCGTGGCGGTCGTGGCGTAGAAATCGGTTCCCGCAATGGCGGCGCAGCACCCCGCGTAGCCCTCGGCCGGTTGCCGGGTCAGCATGTTCCGCCAGCCCGCGAGCGTGTCCGTCAGGAGGAAAGGCTTGGAAAACCAGCGCGCGAGGACCGCATCGGCGAGGGTCTCGATCCCGCCCGTCTTCACCGCGGCGATCCGTTCCTCCCACGTCTCGGCCGTCCCGATCTTGGCGGCGGTGTTCGAGATCACCATGCCACGGACGAGATCGAGCCGCTTGACCGTCAGGCCCTGCGCGATCATCCCGCCGATGGAGAGGCCGACGAAGACACAGTCCTTCACCTCCAGATGGTCGAGCAGTCGCTCGGCATCGGTGATGAGGGTGCCCATCTGGTAGGGGCCGGGCGGGCAATCCGACAGCCCGTGTCCGCGGGTGTCGTAGCGGATGATCCGGAGACCCTCCGGCAGACGCGGCACCACATCGTCCCAGAGCCGCAGATCCGTCCCGAGGGAGTTCGAGAAGACGACGGGCGCGCCGTCCGGGTCGCCATCCTCGCGGTAGTGAAGCTTGAGGTCGCCGAGCCTTGCGATCTTCAAAACGGAATCCCCACGTATTGCTCCGCGAGCACCGTCTGTGCCGCGGACGAGCTTTCGAGATAGGTGAGCTCGCTCTCCTGGATGTTCTGGTCGAAGGCGGTCTGGTCGGGGAAGCGGTGCATCGTCGTCGTGAACCACCAGGAGAACCGGGTCGCCTTCCAGACGCGGGCAAGCGCCGTCTCGGAGTACCGGTCGAGTCCCTCGTCGTCACCCTGATAGTGCCGCACGAGTGCATGATGGAGGTAGTGCACGTCGCTCACGGCAAGATTCAGCCCCTTCGCTCCGGTCGGCGGCACGATATGCGCCGCGTCTCCCACGAGGAACAACCTGCCCCACCGCATCGGTTCCGTCACGAACGACCGCAGCGGCGCGAGGGACTTCTCGATGCTCGGACCCGTCACCATCGTCTCTGCGACATCATCAGGGATGCGGCGACGCAACTCGTCCCAGAAGGCGTCGTCAGACCACTTCTCCAGCGGATCGTCGACCGGCGCCTGTATGTAGTAGCGGCTCAGGTTTTCGTTCCGCATCGAGCAGAGTGCGAAGCCGCGCTCGTGGTTGGCGTAGATGAGTTCGTCCGCGCAGGGCGGCGTGCGGGACAGGACGCCGAGCCACCCGAACGGATAGACGCGCTCGTACTCGCTGCGGACGGCATCCGGGATCGACCTGCGCGACACGCCGTGGAACCCGTCGCAACCGGCGATGAAATCGCAGTCGATCCGGTGCTCGGCACCGTCCCGGACATAGCTGACGTGCGGCGCGCCGGTGTCGAGGCCGTGCGGGGTCACGCCCTCGGCCATGTCGATGATCTCCCCGCCCATGGCGTCGCGTGCATCGTAGAGATCGTGCGTCACCTCTGTCTGGCCGTAGACCATCACCTGCTTGCCGGTGAGCGCCTTGAAGTCGATCCGGAACCCGCGGTTCTGCGCGGAGAGGTAGACGCCTTCGTGCGGGAAGCCCTCGCGGTCCATCCGCGCGCCGACGCCCGCCTCGCGCAGCAGATCGACCGATCCCCACTCGAGAACGCCGGCGCGGATGCGCGCGAGGACATAGTCCCGGGATCTCCGCTCCAGCACCACCGATTGGATGCCGGCCCGATGGAGCAATTGCGACAGGAGCAGACCGGACGGTCCGCCGCCTATGATGCAAACCTGCGTTCGCATGAGTCCTCCCTTTCGGGCAGGATGCCTGAAGGTAGTTTGCGATGTCAATTAATTCGCGGCACCGGAAGAGGCACGTCTACGCCACGAAGATCTCCGTACCCGCCTCAGCACACAGTCTCCCGAGCATGTCGACCGGCGGCGAGTCGGTGAACCATGTGTCGAAGTCCGTGAGAGGCGCGAGCCGCACCGGTGCCGTCCGCGACAGCTTGGAGATGTCGGCGACCAGGAACGCCCTCCGCGCCTCGCTCATGACGGCCTGCGCGACCCTCACCTCACGGAAGTCGAAGTCCAGAGCGTCACCCGCCTCGTCGATTGCCGAGGCGCCGATGACTGCCGTATCGACCTTGAACTGACGCACGAAATCCGCCGTCACTTCGCCGACCAGCCCCCCGTCCGCGCGACGCAGTATGCCGCCCGCCAGCAGGATTTCCGCGCTCGCGTTCGACGCGAGAATATTGGCGACGTTGATGTTGTTGGTGACGACCATGAGGCCATCGTGCTTCAGAAGCGCCCGCGCGACGGCCTCGACCGTCGTCCCGATATCGAGAAACACGGATGCCCCGTTGGGAATCCGTCGCGCGCAGGCGAGGCCGATCCGCTCTTTCTCGGCCTCGTGCAGGCGCCGGCGGTCCTCGTACCCGATGTTCCGGGTTCCGGACGGCAGGATCGCGCCGCCATAGACACGCGTCAGAAGCCCCTGATCGCAGAGCGTGTTGAGATCGCGGCGAACGGTCTGGACCGTCACGCCGAACGTGCGTGCAAGCTCTTCCGCGGAAACCTTTCCGGCGGCTCTCGCCCGGCCGAGGATTTCATCGAGGCGATAGTTCAGAGCCACCCGCGCCTCCCGGTTCGGTTCGTATTGAAGCGAACATAGCGAACATGAATGCGGCTGAAAAGATGTTGAAACTTTCGGCTCCAGGCAATTGACCTGCGGCCATCACCGCCACCAACTTCGAGAAACCGAAAAGAAGCGAACGGAAACATTGACAAATCGCGCCGTCGGGTCGACTCATCATCCTTCCAGGCAGGATGGGATATGATGTCGGGCACACCCTACGACCTCTTCGTCATTGGCGGCGGCATCAATGGCTGCGGCATTGCCCGCGACGCATCGGGACGGGGATTGAAGGTCGGGCTGGCCGAGATGAACGACCTTGCCTCGGCGACCTCCTCGGCCTCGACCAAGCTCTTCCACGGTGGCCTCCGTTACCTTGAATACTTCGAGATCCGCCTTGTCCGGGAAAGCCTGATCGAGCGCGAGACGCTCCTGCGGGCAATGCCGCACATCAGCTGGCCGATGCGCTTCGTGCTGCCCTACAGCCGCGACATGCGCTTCGAAGGCGAAACGCCGACGTCGAAGCTCCTGAATACGGTCATGCCCTGGATGAAGGGCCGGCGGCCCGCATGGCTGATCCGGCTCGGCCTCTTCATGTACGACCATCTCGGCGGGCGGAAGATCCTGCCGGGCACGCGAACGCTCGATCTGACCCGCGACCCGGCGGGCGGGCCACTGCAGCCGAAGTTCGCGAAAGCGTTCGAATATTCCGACTGCTGGGTGGAGGATTCGCGCCTCGTCGTGCTCAACGCCCGTGACGCGGAGGCGCGCGGGGCGACGATCATGACGCGAACGAAGGTCGTGTCCGCGGACCGCGACGGTGACGCCTGGAGGATCGTGACGGAGGGCGCCCGGGGGCGCGAAGAGCACCGGGCGAAGATGCTCGTCAACGCCGGCGGTCCCTGGGTGCAGGACGTCATCCGCACGAAGATCAGGCTCAACTCGACCGAGGGCGTCCGGCTCGTCCGTGGCAGCCACATTGTCGTCCGAAAGCTCTTCGACCATGGCAAGAGCTACTTCTTTCAGGGAAGCGACGGCCGAATCATCTTCGCGATCCCCTACGAAACAGACTTTACCTTGATCGGGACGACCGATCGGGACCACCGCTCGGACCCGTCGGAGGCCGAAGCGACAGACGCCGAACAGGAGTACCTGTGCAGGTTCGCGTCGCAATACTTCGAAAGACCGGTAACGCGCGACGACATCGTCTGGACCTATTCGGGTGTCCGGCCGCTCTACGATGACGGAGCGAAATCGGCGACGGCGGCGACGCGGGACTACGTTCTGTCGCTCGATGACAGCGGACCGCCCGTTCTCAACGTCTTCGGCGGCAAGATCACGACCTACCGCCGCCTTGCCCAGTCAGCGATGGCGAAGATCGCGCCTTTCTTTCGCGATCTGCCGAGCGATTGGACGGCGGGCGTTGCCCTTCCCGGCGGCGATTTTCCGGTGGACGGGGTAAACGACCTCGTGTCCGGTCTCCTCGAGGATCACCCGTTCCTCGACCAGCGCTGGGCGCTGCGCCTCGTGCGCGCATACGGCACCGACGCGCGGGGGATGCTCGGCGACGCCAAGGGCGCGGCCGATCTCGGAGACGATTTCGGCGCAACGCTCACCGCCCGCGAGGTCGAGTGGCTGATGGACAAGGAATACGCCCGTCGCGCGGCGGACGTGGTCTGGCGACGGTCCAAGCTCGGCCTTCGCATGACGTCCGACGAGATCGCGCGCCTCGATGCCTGGATGGTGTCGCGTGACACCGCCGCCGCGGCGGAATAGGCATAAGAACAACAAGGGGAGGGACAGGCCATGGCCTATATCATGGCGATAGATCAGGGCACGACTTCGAGCCGTGCGATCCTTTTCGACGAGACGCTCGAGATCCGGGCCGTCGCCCAGGAGGAGTTCCCGCAGCATTATCCCGCGTCGGGATGGGTCGAACACGATCCCGCCGATCTCTGGTCGACCGTCGCCGGCACGTGCCGCGAGGTGATCGAACGCGCGGGCATCGACGCCAGGGACATCGCGGCCATCGGCATCACGAACCAGCGCGAGACGACGCTCGTCTGGGACAAGTCCACCGGGCAGCCGGTGCATAACGCGATTGTCTGGCAGGACCGCCGGACCGCCGCCTATTGCGCGGAACTGCGCGAGGCCGGCCACGAGGCGATGGTGAACGAGCGGACGGGCCTTCTTCTCGATCCGTATTTCTCCGCCACCAAGCTGAGGTATATCCTTGAGGAAGTCGACGGCGCGCGCGCCAAGGCCGAACGGGGCGAGCTCCTCTTCGGCACGGTCGACACCTACCTGATCTGGCGCATGACGGGCGGCAAGGCACACGTCACCGACGCCTCGAACGCCTCCCGCACGCTTCTCTACAATCTCCGCGAGGGGCGCTGGGACGAGGAAGTCTGCCGTCTTCTCGACATCCCGATGTCGCTGCTGCCCGAGGTCAAGGACTGCGCCGCCGATTTCGGGATGGCGCGCGCCGACCTCTTCGGCCGCGAAATTCCGATCTACGGCGTCGCGGGCGACCAGCAGGCGGCGACGGTGGGGCAGGCCTGTTTCGAGCCGGGCATGCTGAAGTCGACCTACGGGACGGGCTGCTTCGCGCTTCTCAACACCGGCGACGCGCCGGTGTTCTCGCAGAACCGCCTCCTGTCGACCGTCGCCTACCAGCTCAACGGCAAACCGACCTACGCGCTGGAAGGGTCGATTTTCATAGCGGGCGCGGTCGTGCAGTGGCTCCGCGACGGGATCAGGATCATCCGGTCGGCGCCGGAGACCCAGCCGCTGGCGGAAGCCGCGGACCCCGGGCAGGACGTCGTCCTGGTGCCGGCGTTCACCGGGCTCGGCGCACCCTACTGGAACCCGGACTGCCGTGGCGCGGTTTTCGGCCTCACGCGCAACTCTGGGCCCGAGGAACTCGCCCGCGCGGCGCTCGAGAGCGTGGGCTACCAGACCCGCGACCTGCTTGAGGCGATGACCGCGGACTGGCCGGACGGTGACGGGCGGAACGTGCTTCGCGTCGACGGCGGCATGACCGTCTCCGACTGGACGATGCAGTTCCTCGCAGACATCCTCGGCGCGCCGGTCGATCGGCCGAAGGTAGCGGAGACCACGGCCCTCGGCGCGGCCTGGCTCGCGGGAATGAGGGCCGGGGTATATGCCGATCGCGAGGGATTCGCGCAAATGTGGTCAGTCGAGCGGCGGTTCGAGCCAAAAATGGATCCGTCGTTGCGAGATCGGAAATATGCCCTTTGGAAACGCGCCGTTAACGCAACAATGACCGTATGACGCTTGGAAACGCCCTGCGCCCCTTCTAAATCGCGGGCAAATGCGGTAGCCGATACCGCTAACCGACTCAACATCTGGACAGGTGCTGCATGACCGGAAAGACATCGCAATTTCGCGAAAGCGTCCTGACGCATCTCAAGTATTCCCTCGGGAAGGATGCCGATCACGCCAGCATCTACGACTGGCGCGTCGCGCTTTCGCTCGCCGTCAGGGACCGTCTCGTCGATAGCTGGTTCGCAGCCACCCGTGCGACCTACGCTTCCGGACACAAGCGCGTCTACTATCTCTCGATGGAGTTCCTGATCGGGCGGCTGCTCGAGGACGCGATGGTGAACACGGGCCTTCTCGACGAGGCGCGGGAGGCATTCCAGTCCCTCGGCCTCCCGTTCGAGACCGTCGTGCGCAACGAGCCAGACGCGGCGCTCGGCAACGGCGGGCTCGGTCGCCTTGCCGCATGCTTCATGGAAAGCCTCGCCACGCTCGGTGTGCCGGCCTATGGCTACGGCATCCGCTACGAGCACGGCCTCTTCCGCCAGCGGTTCGACAACGGCCGCCAGGTGGAGGAGCCCGAGGACTGGCTCACGCAGCGCCACGTGTGGGAATTCGAGCGGCCCGAGGCGCAGTTCGAGATCGGATTCGGCGGCGAGGTGCACGAGGCAGGCAGCCGTGCGGTCTGGCGTCCCACCGAAGCCGTGATCGCGCAGGCCTACGACACGCCGATCATCGGTTGGCAGGCCCGGTGGGGAAACACGCTCCGCCTCTGGGGCGCCCTTCCGACCAAGCTCTTCGACCTCGAGCAGTTCAACCGCGGCGATTACGCAGCGGCTGCCGAGCCCGAAGCGCTCGCGCGGACGATCTCCCGCGTGCTCTATCCCGACGACACGACCGAGGGCGGCAAGGCGCTTCGCCTCAAGCAGGAATACTTCTTCACGGCGGCATCGCTGCGCGACCTGCTTCGCCGCTTCGAGACACAGTTCGAGGACTTGCGGAAGCTGCCCGACAGGGTGGCGATTCAGCTGAACGACACGCATCCGGCGATCGCCGGGCCCGAGCTTGTCCGTCTGCTCTTCGACGAGCGCGGCATTCCCTTCGACGAAGCGGTGGAAATCGCGCGCCGCTGTCTGTCCTACACCAATCACACGCTCCTGCCCGAGGCGCTCGAGACGTGGTCGGAGGGGCTCATGGGCTATCTCCTTCCCCGTCACATGCAGATCATCCAGCGCATCGACGAGATGCACGCGCGCGCGAACCCATCGCGCCGGACGGCGGCGATTTCGGACGGCAACGTCAACATGGGCGAATTGTCCTTCGTGATGGCGCACAAGGTGAACGGCGTTTCCGCGCTGCATACCGATCTCATGAAGGAGACGGTTTTCGCGGAGCTGCATCGACTGCATCCCGAGCGGATCGTGAACGAGACGAACGGCGTCACTCCGCGGCGTTGGGTTCTCGGCTGCAACCCGAACCTCGCCGGCCTCGTCACCGATGCGATCGGCCCCGACTGGATCGGCGATGCCGAGCGTCTGTCCGCGCTCGAACCGCATCTCGACGATCCGGGCTTCCTTGATCGCTTCGCCAAGGTCAAGCGCGCCAATAAGGCCGATCTGTCGGACTGGCTTAAGACCGCCCACGGCTTCAGCGCGGATCCCGACGCGATGTTCGACATCCAGATCAAGCGCATCCACGAATACAAGCGCCAGCACATGAATGTGCTCGAGGCGATCACGCTCTGGCAGGAGATCCGCGACAATCCAGGCGCTGGCTGGACGCCCCGCATCAAGATGTTCGCCGGCAAGGCGGCGCCCGGCTATGTCTTCGCCAAGGAGATCATCCGTCTCGCCAACGACGTTGCCGAGAAGATCAATTCGGACCCGGTCACTTCGCCCTATCTGAAGGTGATCTTCGTGCCGAACTACAACGTCTCGCTCGCCGAGCGGCTGATCCCGGCGGCGGATCTGTCCGAGCAGATCTCGACGGCGGGAAAGGAAGCGTCGGGCACCGGAAACATGAAGTTCGCGCTGAATGGCGCCCTCACGATCGGCACGCTCGACGGCGCGAATGTCGAGATCCGCGAGCATGTCGGGGAAGAGAACTTCTTCCTGTTCGGCATGACCGCAGGCGAGGTGACGGAGCGGCGCAATGTCGAGGGCCACGCGCAGGACGCGATCTCGAAGGATCAGCGGCTCGCTCGCGCGATCTATGCCATCAGGTCCGGCGTCTTCTCGCCCGATGAGCCGGGCCGCTACGGCATGATCGCCGAGAATCTGGCCGGCGCCGACTACTTCCTCGTCTGCTCGGACTTCACCGACTACTGGCGGGCGCAGCGCGACGTGGACGCGGCCTACCGCGATCCGGCGCGATGGATGCGCATGGCCGCACGCAACACCGCCAGATCCGGATGGTTTTCCTCCGACCGCACGATCCGCGGCTACACGAAGGACATCTGGAACATCGAACCGATGAGCCTGGAGGCCGAGCGCATCGCGCAGACAGGTTGAATTGTGACGCGCATCCCTTACCGTCGGCATCATGCCTGACGCGCCGAACACGGTCGGACCGCTCATCGCGCCGGAAGAGGCGCTGGCCATTTGTCACGGAACGCACGGCGATCCCTTCTCCGTTCTGGGGCCCCACAGGTTCGCGCGGTTCCGTATCGTGCGCGCTTTCGATCCCGGGGCCGACAAGATGTGGGCGGTGGTCGACGGGAAGACCCATCCGCTCGATCCCGTGCCGGGCGCGCAGGGGGTCTTCGCCGGCAAGGTTCCCGGGACGAAGCCTTATCGTCTCCGCGGCGAGGCGCACGGTCACAGCTGGGAGCATGAGGATCCATACAGGTTCCCGCCCGTGATCGGTGAGATCGACGAATACCTCCTCGGCGAGGGCACGCACCGCCGGCTCTGGCAGGTGCTCGGCGCGCATGTGACCGAGCACGAAGGCGTCAGTGGGACCCATTTCGCGGTCTGGGCGCCCAGCGCGCGGCGCGTGTCGATCGTGGGCGAGTTCAATCATTGGGATGGCCGCCGGACCCCGATGCGCCGGCGCGGCGCGACCGGGGTCTGGGAAATCTTCATCCCGGACGTCGGCGAAGGCACGCACTACAAGTACGAGATCCTCGGACAGGACGGCATGATGCAGCCGCTCAAGGCCGATCCCGTGGGTTTCGGTCATCAGCACCCGCCCGAGACGGCAAGCATCGTGCGCGACATCCGCGGCTACGGCTGGCAGGACGGCGCCTGGATGGAGACGCGCGCCGGCCGCAACGCCCGCACCGCGCCGATCTCGGTCTACGAGGTCCACCTGGGATCCTGGCGCCGGCGGATGGGCGAGGGAGGACGCCCGCTCTCCTACAAGGAGGCCGCCGTCGAACTCGTCGATTATGCGCACGACATGGGCTTCACCCACATTGAGTTCCTGCCGCTCAGCGAGTTTCCCTTCGACGGCTCCTGGGGCTATCAGCCGGTCGGCCTCTTCGCGCCCACCATCCGCCACGGACCTCCGCACGAGTTCCGGGATCTCGTCGAGGCGGCCCATGACAAGGGTCTCGGCGTGATCCTCGACTGGGTGCCCGGCCATTTCCCGAACGACCCCCACGGCCTCGCCCGGTTCGACGGCACCGCGCTTTACGAACATGCCGATCCGCGCGAGGGCTTCCACCAGGACTGGAACACCTGCATCTACAACTACGGCCGCGTCGAGGTGGCCAACTTCCTTGTCTCGAACGCGCTCTACTGGCTCGAGGAATTCCATGTCGACGGCCTTCGCGTGGATGCGGTCGCCTCGATGCTCTATCGCGACTACTCTCGGAAGGAGGGGGAGTGGGTTCCCAACAAGGACGGCGGGCGTGAGAATTACGAAGCGATCGAGATGCTTCAACGGATGAACGTCACGACCTACGGCGAGGTGCCGGGGATCATGACGGTCGCCGAGGAATCCACCTCCTACCCGAAGGTCTCCGCCCCTACAGACCAGGGCGGGCTCGGCTTCGGATACAAGTGGAACATGGGATGGATGAACGACACGCTCGAATACATCAAGAAGGAGCCGGTGCATCGGCGCCACCATCATCACCAGATGACCTTCGGCTTGCACTATGCCTTCTCCGAGAACTTCATCCTGCCGATCAGCCACGACGAGGTCGTGCATGGCAAGGGCTCGATGCTCGGCAAGATGCCGGGGACCGAGTGGGAGACGTTCGCCAACCTGCGCGCCTATTACGGCTTCATGTGGGGCCATCCGGGCAAGAAGCTTCTGTTCATGGGCTGCGAATTCGCCCAGCCTCGCGAATGGAACCATGACGCCCAGATCGACTGGGATGCGTCGCACCGTCCGGCGCATCAGGGCGTCCAGCGGCTCGTCCGCGACCTCAACACGATCTATCGCTCGGAACCTGCGCTTCACGTCAAGGACTGTGAAGGCGACGGATTCCATTGGATCGAGGCCAATGCGGCCGACGAATCCGTCTTCGCCTGGATCCGCCGTGGCGGACCGGATGACGCTGAGGTCGCCGTGATCTGCAACTTCACGCCGGTCGAGCGGCAGGGCTGGCGATGCGGCCTGCCGCGTCCGGGCACATGGCGAGAGGCGCTGAACACCGACGCCGAGATCTACGGCGGCTGCAACCGGGGGAACATGGGGGCCGTGACGGCCGACGGCCCGGAGT
>CAYTBD010000007.1:13461-27100 GCA_964435755.1 uncultured Rhodobacterales bacterium | reverse complement strand
GCATCGTGCACCGTGACCTGTCGCCCGACAACATCATCCTGCGCGACGGCGAGGCTGAGAAGGCCACCATCATCGACTTCGGGATCGCCAAGGACACGGCGGCCGGCGCGCGGACGATCGTCGGCAACGAGTTCGCCGGGAAGTACGAATACGCCGCGCCCGAACAGCTCGACGGACATTCCGAGCCGCGGACCGATCTCTATTCCCTCGGCGCCACCCTCCTCGCGGCATACCGGCAGGAAACCCCCTATCTCGGCACCACGCCCGGCGAGATCGTGCGCCGCAAGCAGACGCCGCTGGAAACGGACGGCGTGCCCGCGCCTCTGGGAGACTTCATCGACCGCCTGACGATGCCGCGGGCGGAGGATCGACCGTCCTCGGCGGCGGACGCGGTCCGGATGATCGACGACCTTCTGCGGCCGCTGTCGAGGAGCAGGGACCGGTCCGCGGCCGGGACGGCGTCCTCCGCCGCCCGTGACCGGAAGAAGACCCGCAGACGGGGGCTCCCCATCCTCGCCGGTGCGCTTGCCCTCGCAGGCGGCGGCGCGGCCGTTGCGTGGGCGGCGGGCCTCTTCGACGCCCTCCTGACGCCGCCCCTCCCCCTCGCATCGCCCTACGTGCTGGCGGCATCCGCCCCTGCCGGCGGGGCGCCGAGCCTCGTCGCGAACGCGCCCGACGAGGTGGTTGCCGGCGTTCTGCGCCGTGCTTTCGCCGCGGCGACGGGCGCACCGGCCGCGACCGGCGAGATCAGCCTCGCAACCGGCATGCCGATGCCGGAATGGCACGAACTGGCCGCCGAACTCTTGGCGCGGGCGGCCGAGCTCGACGACTGGTCGCTCGGGATCGAGGATCGCTCCGTCGTCATCACCGGCGTCGCCTCCGGGCGCGCGCAGCGGGACGCTCTCGTCGCCGGATTTCAGGATTTCTCCCGCGGGACGGGCATGGACATCCGCCCGAGCATCGCCGCAGGCCCCCTGTCCCTCCCGGTGGACATCCTGCAGGCCACGATCGACGACTTCGCGACCTGCGGCCCGCTGACCGTGGAGGCCTCGGGGACGCTGGCGCTGGGAGAGGAAGTCCGCGTGACCGGCGACTTCGCGGATGGCGCCGATGTCTCAGCGCTGCGGAATTCGCTCGAGGATCTTGTCGGCGACCGCCCCGTCCGCGTCCAGGGACCGGTCCTGAACCAGCAGCTTTGCGCGATCCGCGCGGTGCTGCCGCCGGCGACGGCGGACACGCTGTCGATCTGGCTCGGCAGCGGCGTCAGCGAGGCGGCCAATCTCACCGGCGTCTACCGCACCGGCGAGAACCCGGTGGTCGAGATCCACACTCCCGCGACTATGGAGGCCGGCTATCTCTGGGTCATGATCGTCGACAACACGGGCAAGGTCTTTCACATCCTGCCCAACGTCAACGACACCGAGCAGCGCCTCGGCGCGCTCGGAGAGGTCGTCGGCGGCATCCGCAGGATCCGCGTCCTCTGCCCGATCGAGACCCTCGCGCAGAACCCGCAATGCCTCGCGATCCGGATCACGGAGGGCGACTACGGCAAGAGCGAGGTTCTGGCGGTCCTGTCCAGCCGACCGCTCTTCGACATGCGCCGCCCCCGCGACGAGTCGGTCGCCTCCGTCGCGGGCGCCCTCAGCGAGACCCTGCGCGGACGCGAGGCCGAGATCCTCGGCGTCGCGGCACGGATCATAGACGCACGCCCCTAGAATCGCAAAAGTTGCAAGAATCACAAAGGTCTGAGAGAATTCGTGAAACATAAACTCCAACAGGGACAGGAACGATGGACGTAACACCGTTCCTTGCGCCTCTCGGCGAAGCGGCACCCTCGGGCACGGAGCTTCGCAACGACGCGCGCTTCCACGCGATCGAACGCATGATCGAGCCGGCATCGCGCGAGGCGCGCACCGACAAGGACGGCACGGTCGCGGTCACGCCGCAGATGGACTGGCAGGAGGTTCTCGACCACGCGGCAGAACTCGCCGGGACGGGCCGGGATCTTCGTCTGCTCGTGATCGTGACCCGCGCGATGTCGAACGTCGACGGCTTTTCCGGTCTGAGCCGGGGGCTCGGCATGATTTCCGACGCGCTCGATCAGTACTGGGACACCATTCACCCGGAGCTTCGCGACAGGCCGGAACCGGCCGAAGCGGCGCTGCGCCGGTCGAACGCGCTGAAGCAGCTCGAGAACGACGACCACGGGCTTCTGGGCGATCTGGAGATGGGCGCGGTCCTGGAGCCGCGCGGCATCGGACCGATCACCGGAGACGACGTCGCCGTGGCGAGCCTTTCGGACTTCGAGTTGGTGAACGAGTCGCCTTCGGGTCTCGGCGAGGCCGAGAAGGCGGCGCTGAAGGAGAAGCATGCGGCCCGGGTGAACCGGGTCACGGCCGCCTGCCGCGCGCTGTTCGCCGAAGAGGCGGATCGCGCGGCGGACCTCCTCGCGACCGTCACCGCGGCGAACGCGGCGCGCGCCGCGCTGGAGGCCAAGTTCTCGGAGAAGGCGGGGCTCGCGAACGGCATGGGCCTGCGGCTGCCCGAACTCGAGACCTTCCTGGACCGGGTTAGAACGACGCTTGAGGCCAACGCCGGGCACGTCACGGCGGCCGATGTCGAGACGCCGACCGAGGACGCGGCCGCCGACGGACCGTCGCCCGCGCCGCCCCCGCAGAAGCCGGCTGCGCCCCCGCCCTCGGGCGGCGTTCCATCGGGCGTCACTTCCCGCGACGACGTGGTGATGTGCCTCGACATGATCATCGCCTTCTACGAGCGCACCGAACCGTCGTCGCCGATCCCGCACATCGCCCGCCGGATGCGGCGGATGGTGCCCATGGATTTCGTGCAGCTCATGGAAGAGATCGCGCCCTCGGGCATGAAGGAGTTCCGGAACATCGCCGGAGTGGACGAGAAATAGAAATAGCCCCCAACGGAGGTAAAGGCCAATGGCTGACAGCAAGCAGAAGGTGATCGAGCGAAACCGGGCGCCACGCGTCCAGATCGCTTACGACGTCGAACATTACGGCAGTCCCACGACGATCGAATTGCCGTTCGTGATGGGCGTGATGGCCGATCTTGCCGGCGAGTCGGAGACGAAGGAGGCGTCGAAGCCGATCAACGACCGCTCCTTCGTGGAGACGGACGCGGGCCGCTTCGGGAAATTCATGGAGGCGCTGGCGCCGCGGGTGAAGGCCCGGGTGCCGAACAAGCTGCCCTCCGGCGACGGCGAGGAGAAAGAAGAGGAGCTCTTCGTCGATCTCAGCTTCAAGAGCATGAGCGATTTCGCGCCCGACAAGATCGCCGAGCAGGTGCCGGCCCTGTCGGAGCTTCTCAAGATGCGCCGTCAGCTCGAGGAACTGCTGAGCTACATGGACGGCAAGGTCGATGCCGAGAAACGCATCGCCCAGCTTCTCAACAACGAACCGTTGCTCGCCCAGGCCGCCGAGGCGGCGATGGCGAACACCAAGAGCGAGGAGGAATAAGATGGCCGACGCCAAAGAACAGGCCGGCGGCGCCGCCGCCGAAGCGGAAGCGCTCGACCTCGGCGAGTTCAGCGAACTCCTCGAAAAGGACTTCCGCGTCAAGGAGACCGAAAGCGACAAGCTGAAGTCGCTCGTCTCGAACCTCGCCCTCGCCGCGCAGGAGCGGTCCGGAAGCGCCACGATCTCGAGCAACGCGGTCAAGTCGATCAAGTCGCTGATCGCGGGCATCGACTCGCTGCTGACCGAGCAGATGAACGAGGTGCTGCACGCGCCGGAGCTTCGCGAGCTCGAGGGCACGTGGAGAGGGCTCCATTACCTCGTAAATAATACGGAGACCGACCAGAAGCTGAAGATTCGGGTACTCAACATCAAGAAGGACGATTTAGCCGACCATCTAGAGGACTACGAAGGCCAGATGTGGGATCAGTCGCCGATATTCAAGAAAGTGTACTCGGACGAGTACTCGATGTTCGGCGGCGAACCCTTCGGAGCCATCGTCGGCGCCTACGAGTTCAGCCACAAGCCGAAGGACGTCGGGCTTCTCCGCAACCTCTCCGGCATCGCGGCCTCGGCGCATGCGCCGTTCATCGCCGCCGCGGCCCCGCAGCTTTTCCGGATGGAGAGCTGGCAGGAACTGCCGAACCCGCAGGATCTCGAGCAGATCGTCTCCTCGCCCGATTACGCGAGCTGGCAATCGCTTCGCGAAAGCGAGGATGCGCGCTACATCGGCCTGACGATGCCGCGGGTTCTGGCCCGCCTGCCCTACGGGGCCGACACCGTTCCGGTGAAGGGCTTCGCCTTCGAGGAGGAAATCGACGGCAAGCACGATCACTACGTCTGGATGAACGCCGCCTTCGCGATGGGCGTGAACATCAACCGGAGCCACAAGCTCTACGGTTGGGGCACGCAGATCCGGGGCGTGGAATCCGGCGGCACGGTGCTGAACCTGCCGGTGCACACCTTCCCCACCGACGACGGCTCGGTCGCGATGAAGTGCCCAACGGAGATCGCCATCGACGACCGGCGCGAGGCGGAACTGGCCAAGCTCGGCATGATGCCGGTCCTGCACCGGAAGAACACCGACGTCGCCGCCTTCATCGGCGCGCAGTCGCTCCAGGACGCCGAGACGCGGGCCGGACGGCTCGTGGACCCCGACGCCCAGGCGAACGAGCGGCTGTCGGCGAACCTGCCCTATCTCTTCCCGGTCAGCCGGTTCGCCCACTACCTCAAGGCGATCGCGCGCGACAAGGTCGGCTCGTTCAAGGAACGCGGCGACATGGAGAAGTGGCTCTCGGAATGGATCAACCGCTATGTCCTCGCGAACCCCGCGATGGCCGACGAGGCGGCGCGCGCGAAGCGGCCCCTCGCGGCAGCCGAGGTTCAGGTGGACAGCGTCGAGGGACGCCCGGGCTATTACAACGCCCGGTTCTTCCTGCGCCCGCACTACCAGCTCGAAGGCATCAACGCGAGCCTGAGGCTGGTGTCGGAACTTCCGTCGGTGAAGGGGTCGTAACGATGCGCACCCCGTCACCGGCATCTGCGGCACAGGAGGCGACCCCGGCCTCCCGAAGCCTGTCGAGTGACGGGGGTCTAAAGGCCTGAAACGGCCGGAATTCGGACAATTCGCATAGAAAGGATAGCGAAATGGCGTTCAGCGGTTATCTCAAGATCGACGACATCCCCGGCGAGAGCAAACGCTCGGACCACGAAGGCGAGATCGTCATCTCCTCGTTCGGCTGGGGCGTGACACGCTCCGCGTTCCGCAACTCCGGCGGCCAGCGCGAAAGCGGCCTGCCCGAGGTGCAGTCGATGAATATCTCCAAGGACTACGACGCGTCCTCGCCCTACCTCGCCCTCGCCTGCATCAAGGCGAAGAACCTCGGCGAGGTGGTCCTGACCCTCCGGAAGGATCAGGGCGACGAGCACAGCGATTACCTCACGGTGACGATGACCAACGTGATGGTGGAAGCCTACTCGACCGGGGGCGGCGGCGGGGGCAACCCGGTCGACAGCATCGCGCTCAGCTTCGACTCGGTGCAGATGCTCTACATCGAGGACTCCGACTCGCTCCACAAGGGCGGCGAGCACGAGATGGAGTACGACATCCTGGCGGCGAAGTAGGCCGACCGGAGAGCGAGAGGACGGAAGAACAGGGCGTGGCAGAGTCCATCCCCACAGCGCAATCGCGACGCGAGGCGGTCCAGCCAAGTCTCTGGGACCGCCTCGTTGACGATTTGCCCGGCATCGTCGCCGAAACCGAGCAGCGCCGCGCGGAGCTCGCCGAGGAGGTCGGGACCGAGGCGCTCGACCGTATTCTTGATGGCGGGCGCCGCCAGCTTCAGCGCGAGAGCGACATCGGCGAGGACACCCGCGCCGAGATCGCGGCGCTCATCTCTCAGCTGGACCGCCGGGCCTTCCTCGAAGACCGGGCGGTCGTCGTCACGCCCGAGGTTCTCCGGGAGGCGGTCCGGCGCGATATCGAGATGCTGTTCAACATCGAGCGGCTGGAAAGCGACGCGCTTCTCACCGATCACGAGGCCCGCTGGTTCGAGACGCCGGGCAGCCGGCTCGCCGACTTCCCGGAGGTCCGCCGAAGCGTCGTGAACTACGGCGTGCCCTCCTTCGCCGGGCGGTCGCAGAGCGACTTCGATGCGGAGGCCCTGTCGCGCGAGATCCGCGACACGCTCGCCGTCTTCGAGCCGCGCCTCAAGCGCGAGAGCATCAAGGTGAAGGTCACGTTCAAGCCGGCCGAGGGCATGCGCGTCGAAATCGACGGGACGCTGATGCTTTCGCCGGTCGCGGAACGCTTCCGGCTCGCGACGACGATCGACCTGGACAGCGGCCAGGCGCGCACGCGCATCGAGGACATCTGATGGACCGGATGTTTCTCAAGTACTACGAGGACGAGCTTTCGCACATCCGCGATCTCGCGGGAGAATTCGCGGCGCTGCACCCGACGGTGGCGCGCAACCTCTCGCTCGACGCCGTCCCCTGCCCGGATCCCTACGTCGAGCGCCTGCTCGAGGGGGTGGCGTTTCTCTCCGCGCGCACACGCCTCAAGCTGGACGTGGAATCCGCGCGCTTCGTCCGCGCCACGCTCGACGCGCTCTATCCCGACCTCGCCGCGCCCGCGCCGGCCGTGTCGCTCGCGCGGCTGGCGCCCGGACCGCAGGCCGACACCATGGTCTCCGGTCACCGGGTGGAGCGCGGCACCCGGCTCGTCTCGCGGCTCCGCGAGGGCCTGACGACGCGCGCGGTCTACACCACCGCGCAGGACGTGACGCTCTGGCCCGTCGCCGTGACGGGCGCGGACTACCTTCAGGACAAGGGCGCCCTGCGCGCGGCAGGTGTCCCCGACCGGGAGCTGGGCGAGGCCGAGGCGGGCCTGAAGATCGTTCTGGAACGGACCAGCCCCGGCGCACTCTCCGACCTCGACATCGACAGCCTCGATGTCCATCTCGGCGGCCGCAACCAGGGCGCGGGCCTCTTCGACGCGATCTTCGGATGGGGACGGCGCACGATCTGCCGGCCGGCCAGGGGCGATGCCCCGTTCGTCGCGGCAGAGGCGCCCGGCCTCGTCGGCATCGCGGACGACGAGGGGCTACTGCCGCGGGTTCGCGCCTCGTTCGAGGGTTTCCGGCTGCTGCGCGAATACTTCCTCATGCCGGAACGGTTCCATTTCATGCGCCTCTCCGGCCTCCGGCCGGCGGTGAAGCAGGCATCCGACGGCGGCATCGAGATCGTCGTGCTGCTCGCGCGCTCCCAGCCGGGTCTCACCGGCGTCAAGGCCGATGACTTCCAGCTCTTCGTGACGCCGCTCGTCAATCTCTTCGAGCGGGAGTGCAATATCGTCGAGTTGAACGCCCGGTCGGCCTCGCACGTCGTTCATGCCGATCGCACCCGGAGCCGCGATTTCGAGATCTTCCGCATTCTGCGGGTGGAGGATGCCGAGCGCGAGGGACCGCAGGCGCGGCTCGCCCATCTCTACGCGACCGAGGCGGGACCGTCCGACACGCTCGTCTACACCACCGAGCGGCGCCCGCGGCGTCCCGGCGAGGACGAGGTCCGGCGCGGCCAGATGCGGACCAGCTATTCCGGCGACGACGTCTTCATCTCCATCGCGCGTCCCACGGGGCGCGGCGACGTCCCCGCCGTCCGGCGGCTCGACATCCGCGCCCTCTGCACGAACCGCGACCTGCCGATCCTCGACGACAACCCGACCCTCACCATGGAGACGGGCGACCCGGTGAAGGAGGTGAAGCTGCTTCAGGCGTTCCGCCGGCCGCGTCCGTCGCTGCAGGGGACGCTGGCGGAGGCCTCCGGCAGGGAGGACCGCTTCGACGACCTGACCTGGCGCTGGATCTCGCAGCTTTCGCTCAATCACCTGTCGCTCGCGGAGGCGGGCGCCGAGGCGGAACCGCTGCGGGCGCTGCTCGCCCTCTACGCGGACCGCGGCGATCCGGCCTACGCGCGCCACGGCCGCGCGATCACCCGCGTCAGGTCCGCGCCCGTCATCGAAAGGCTGCCGATGGCGGGGCCCATGTGCTTCGCCCACGGCACCGAGATCACGCTCGACATCGACGACGGCGTGCTCTCCGGCGGCAGCCGGCTTCTGCTCTCCGCGATCCTGTCGCGACTGCTTTCGCGCCACGCCGCGATCAATTCGTTCGTGCGGACGACAGCCCACCTCATGCAAGACCAGGAGACCGTCCGATGGCCGATGACGCCCGGCACGCGCGCCCTGATCTAGAGGCGCTCGCCGCAGACACCGCGTCGATGGATTTCTTCGAACTGCTCCGGCGGCTCGAGACGGAGGATCGCCGTTTCGGACATGCGGGCGGCGCCGGGCAGGAGCCGGCGCGCCTCGGACAGGGCGCGCGGCTTTCCTTCGCGACCAGCGACATCGCGGAAATCCGGCTCCCCGCGCCCGGCGCGCCGCCCGACGTCAGCGTCAACGTCATCGGCCTGCTCGGCCCGGAAGGCCCGATGCCGCTGCATCTCACCCGCTGGGTGATGCAACGGCTCTCGAATCGCTGGTTCGCCGGCGAGAGCGAGCGCGCGATGTCGGACACGGCGTTCCTCGACTTCTGCAACATGCTCCAGCATCGCGCGATGGCGCTCTACTGGAGGTCCTGGGCCGACAACCGGCCGGACGTGCAGGTCTCCGCGGCCGACGGCGGTCAGGTGACCGCGCTGCTTCGGGCGCTCGCGGGCGTCGGGTTGCCGGGAACGCGGCGCGGAAAGACGACGCGCGCCGCGACGAAGCTCCGGCACGCGACATCCCTCGCGAACCAGCCGCAGGGACCGGACCGCCTCGTGGGCTATCTCGAAAGCGTCGTGGGAACGCGCGTGGAGCTTCGCGAATTCGTGGGGGTCTGGACGGACCTGCCCGAGCGCCTGCAATCCCGGATCGGCTCGTCGAGCGCCGTTCTCGGCAGAACCGCGGTGGCGGGGTCGCGTGTCTTCGAACGCCATGCGCGCGCGGAGATCAGGATCGGCCCCCTGCCCCGGGAGGAGTTCCTCGCGTTTCTCAACGAGGCGGAGCGTGCCGGAGACCTGCGCCATGCCATTCTCTTCGCCGCCGGTCATGACGTGGCCTTCGACCTGCGGCTCGTCCTCGCGGCCCGCGACGTTCCCGAACCGCGGCTTGGCGCGACGCGACTGGGATGGACGACCTGGCTGAGGTCGAAGCCGGCGGGCGACGCCGACGACCTCGTCATCCGCCGCTTCAGCGCAGCCGGAACCGCGGAGGACCGCGCGGCATGAGCGATCTCATCCTCATCCTCGAACACGCGCCGACACCGCAACGGGAAAGCCGGCGGGTCTATTTCGGCGGCGGACTGAGCATCGGCCGCGGGGACGACGCCGACTGGCAGATCGACGACCCCGACATGTTCGTGTCCCGCAAGCACTGCGTGATCTCCGACGAGGGCGGCGTCCCGACCGTGACCGACGCGAGCCGCGGGGGGCTCTTCGTCGACGGCGCGAGCCAGCCTCTCGGCCCCGGCAACAGCGTCGCGCTCGAGCATGACATGCGCCTCAGGCTGGGCGATTTCGTGATCCGCGTCGAGATGGAGGACGCCGGCCCGAAGACGGCGGCGCCGAAATCGCATGGCGGGGCGTTTTCCTTCGAGTTCGCACCCGCGAAAGAGCCCGAGGAGCGGCGCGATCGTCCCAAGGACCTGCCCGCCCCCTTCGGCCTCCGGACCGACAACCGGCCGACCGACCGCGAGGAGAAACCCGTCCGGCCGCCGCGCCCTCTAGACGACAACGATCCCTTCGCCCTCGACCTCGCGCCGCGGCGGGCGGATCCGCCCCGTCAGGACGACGGGCCGAGCCGGTCCGCGGGCGACTACTTCTCGAGCGCCGGCCAGCCCGCGCCCGACCCGACGCCGCCGCCCGCCGACCATGCGCCCGATCCGCCCGCCCCCGCCGCGCCGCCCACGCCTGCTGCCACGGCCGACGACCGCGCGCTGCGGGAGGCGTTCTTTCGCGGCCTCGGCCTTGACGCCGCGCGTCACCCGGCCGACGATCCGCTCGCGGAGATGGAGGAGATCGGGCGCCGGTTCCGCGCGCTGACCGATGGTCTCGTCCACCTTCTGCGCACACGGGCGCAGGAGAAGCAGAAGGTCCGCGTGGCCCAGACGATGATCGGATCCGCGAACGTGAACCCGCTGAAATTCGCCGTCGGCACGGACGATGCCGTGCAGGCGCTGCTGTCGTCCCGCGGCGACGGCTATCTCCCCCCAGACGCGGCGATCGACGAGGCATACCGCGACCTCGCGGACCACCAGGTCCGCACCTGGTCGGCTCTCCAGACCGCGCTCCGGCGCATGATCGACCGCTTCGATCCGCAGGAACTGGAGCGCGAACTCGAGGCGGCGGGTCTTCTCGAGACCTTGCTCGCCGGGGGCCGCAGCGCCAAGCTCTGGCAGCTTTACGAGGAAAGATACCGCGACATCGCCCGGTCCGCCGAGGAGCGGTTCCTTGGCGAGGTCGGCAGCGATTTCAGGGATGCATACGAAGACAAGAGGAGGAATTGAGATGCCGCTCGAAAGACGAACCGTCCTTTTCGGAGGCGCGTCGCTCGCCGCTCTCGCGGGATGCATGGGCGCCGCGCCGAGCCTGACGGTCAGCGCCCAGGGTGTCCCCGGCATGAACCCCGGCCCCGACGGCGCCGACCGTCCGCTGACGCTCACGGTCGTGCAGATGCGGGGCACCGGCGCCTTCGACGCGGCGGATTTCTTCACGCTTCAGGATCCCGCGTCGGCCCTTGGCGCCGACTTCGTGAAGGCCGACCAGATCGTGCTCACGGCCGGCGCGCCCACCTCGCGCACGATCGCCATTCAGGAGGGCGTCTCGGCGGTCGGCATCCTCGCGGGCTTCCGCGATCCGGGCGGCAAGATCTACCGCACCGTCACCCCGGCGCCCGCAGGGGCCGCCGGTGTCGTCGTCAACGTGACACCGGGCGGTATCGCGCTCGTCTCGGCCTGATCGGAACGGAGAACGCATGAGCGACGGGAACAAGGTCGTCTGGTCGGAAGGTCTCTTCCTTCGCACCCAGCATTTCCAGCAGCAGGACCGCTACGCCGAAACGCTGGTCCGCGGCGCGCTGAAGGCGGCGCCGCTCCAGAGCTTCGGCTTCCGGTCGCTGGCGCTGGACGGGGCCGCGCTGGATTCGGGGCTCGTCGGGCTGGGCAGCGCGGAGGGGATCTTTCCCGACGGCACGCCTTTCACGCTCTCGGAGACGACGGCGGCGGTCGATCCGGTCCCGATCACCCGCGAGACCCCGCCGGGCCTCGTCCACCTCGCCGTGCCGGCGATCCGGGACGGCGCCGCCGCGATCGACCCCAGCCACGCCACCCCGTCCGGCGCGCGCTATCTGGGCCAATTGGTCCGGGTCCGCGACGCGGTGCGCGGGGGCGCGGAGGCCGAGGAGATCGAGATCGCCCGCCTCGCGCCCAAGCTCCTCGTCCCCGGCCAGGAGACGGCCGGCTACGCGACGCTGCCCGTGGCGCGGATCCAGGGTCTCGACTCGTCGGGCGCCGTCTCGTGCGTGGAGGGCTTCCTGCCCCCTGCCCTCGTCACCGCCGCCGTTCCCTGGTACGCGCAATTCGCGCAGGAGATCGTCAACGGGCTAGACCGGATCGCGGAGGCGCATGGCGGGATGGTGCTCGGCGGGACGGGCGCGTCGGTCGAAAATCTCCTGATCCTCGAGCTGGCCAACGCCGCGATGCCGCGCGTCGCGCACATGCTGTCGCAGGACACCTTCCATCCGTCGCAGTTCTATCTCGAACTCGCCGGGCTCGCCGGACGCATGGCGACCTACGGCTCCTCGTCGCGCCGCCTCACCGAGCTCCCGCCCTACACCCACGAGGATCCCCAACCCGCGTTCGAGGCCCTGGCCGACACGCTCCGTTCGCTCATCCTGTCGCTCAGACATGTCGAGCCGAAGTCGCGCCCGCTTCAGGTCTCCCGGCACAGCGACAATGTGTGGACGGTCCGGATCGACAACCCCGAGATCATCCGGACGAGCCGGATCGTGCTGCGCGTGGGCGGGGACATGTCGGAAAAGATGCTGAGAACGCTCTTCGTCGATCAGGCGACCGTCGGCGCGGCGGACGAATTCGACAAGCTCTGGACCTCGCGGCTGCCGGGCATTCCGCTGAAGCCGCTGCATTCGCAGCCGCGCGAGATCCCCTACGACGGCGACAGGCTCTGCCTCGAGCTCGACCGGACCTCCGAGCACTGGGCGTCGCTCTCGGACGCGCCGGGCTTCGTGGTGGGCGTCTCGGGGAAGCTTGAACGGGAACCGGTGATCGACTGCTACGCCGTGAACAGGTGAGGCCATGACCAAGGACGACCCATTCGGGCTCGAGAACGATGCGGGGCGCACCCGCATCCGTCCGGTCAACCGGCCGCGCGCGGCGCCGACGGGCGGTCCGAGGCGTCAGACGGCGCCGTCGACGGAATACGGTGCCGCGCGGCTCCGGCAGGCGCGCGCGGGCGACAACCCGCTCGTGTCGTCGTTTTCCGTCCTGCTCGGCCTCGCGCCCGAGCTGGAGCGCGCGAGCGCGCCGGAGAACCCCGACGTGATGCGCGAGAGGTTCCTCGAAAACCTCACCTTCTCGCGCGACAACGCCGTCACGCAGGGCGTGCCGCTCGCACGGGCCGATCAGGCGGCGTGGTTCGTCGCGGCGCTTCTCGACGATCTCGCGCTCAACACGCCGTGGGGGGCGCATTCGGGCTGGCCCCGGCAGCCGCTCGTGACCCAGATCTCCGGCGACGTGGACGCTGGCGAGCGGTTCTTCCAGCGGCTCGACGACCTGATGCGCTTCCCTGACAGGGATCCGCAGATGCTGGAGTTGGCCTTCATGTGCCTGTCGCTGGGCTTTCGCGGGCGCTACCGGCTTGCCGGCGCGTCGGGCGAGGCCTCGATCACGCAGCTTCGCAACCAGATCGCCCGCATCCTCCTCAAGCCCGAGGACGCGCGCGAGGAACTGTCGCCGCACTGGCGCGGCGTGGTCGCGAACGACGAACCGTCACGCTTCGTGGTGCCGCTCTGGGCCATAGGCGTGATCGCGGCGGCGGCGATCGCGATGATCTACGTCGGCCTCGGCATGCGGCTTTCGTCGAAGGGCGAACAGCTCTACACCCTCGCGGGCGTCCTGCCCCCCGCGGAACGCGCCGACATCTTCCGGCCCGTGATCGAGAATGCCGAGCCGCCGCCGGACATCCTTCTCGAACCGGTGGTGCTGGAATTCCTTCCGCTGATCGGCGAAGCCGCACCGCGCGACACCGTCCGCGCGCTCACCGGGCGCGAGGACGCCTCGCTGGCCGTCGTCGTCGTGCAGGCGAGCGACCCGGAGATCTTCCGCTCGGCCAAGGCCGACATGAATTCCATCTACGACCCCCTCATCGCCTCGATCGCCCGCGTCGTCGTCGAGAACATCGAGTTCGTGGGCGGCGTGACGGTCATCGGCCATACCGACAGCGTCCCCGTGCAGCGCTCGAACCCGTTCCAGTCGAACCAGGGGCTGAGCGAGGCGCGCGCCGCCACGATCGCCAGGATCCGAAAGCCGAGGCTGCGGCGGGTGTGCAACACCGTCGCCGACTCCAGCTCGAGCTGGTCGAGAAGCTGCGGCAGCGTCAGG
>CAYTBD010000007.1:9900-13451 GCA_964435755.1 uncultured Rhodobacterales bacterium | reverse complement strand
CCACGATCGCCCGTATCCTGACCGCGTCCGGCGTCCCGGCCGATCTCATCTCGTCACGCGGCCGCGCCGCGACCCAGCCCATCGCCGACAACGGCACCAGCGAGGGGCGCGCGCGGAACCGGCGTGTCGAGATCGTCATCGAGAAGAAGGTCTGACCGGATGCGCGTCATCAAGTCCCTCTTCGGCTTCCTCGTTTCCCGGACGTTCTGGACGATCGTCGGGATCGTCCTTCTCTGCGCGCTGATCTGGCTTTACGGCCCGCTCGTCTCGATCGGAGAGGCAAGCCCGCTCGCCAGCGAGCTCTCGCGTCTGGTGCTGATCGGGCTGATCGTCATCCTCTGGCTCGTCTCGATGCTGATCCGGCAGCTCCGCGCGGCGCGCGCCAACCGGATGTTCGTGACCGACCTCGCGCAGCAGGAGCCGGCGCAGCCCGCGGCCCCCGGGGAAGAGAACCTCGCCGAGGTGAACGAGAAGTTCCAGGACATCCTCACGCAGATGAAGCGCTCCAAGCTCGGCGGGCGGAAATTCCTGCGCGACATGCCGTGGTACGTCATCATCGGACCGCCCGGCACGGGCAAGACGACGGCGCTCAAGCAGTCCGGCCTGCACTTCCCGATCGACCTCTCGGACGACCTCAAGGGCGTGGGCGGGACCCGGAACTGCGACTGGTTCTTCACCGAGGAAGCCGTGCTCGTCGACACGGCCGGCCGGTACGTCCAGCAGGAAAGCGATCCGGAGGTCGATGCGGCGGAATGGCGGGGATTCCTGTCGCTCCTGACGAAACACCGGGGGCGGCGGGCGCTGAACGGCGTGATCCTGACGCTGTCGGTGGAGGAACTCATGGGCGACGAGGCCGCCCTCCGCGACCACGGCCGCGAGATCCGCAAGCGCCTGTCGGAACTTCGCGACAAGCTCGGGATCAATCTTCCGGTCTACCTGATGCTCACCAAGGTCGATCTCCTCCCGGGCTTCGAGGCCTTTTTCGGCGACCTCGGCACGCGGGCGCGCGAACAGGTCTGGGGGGCGACGCTGCCGACGGAGACGCGCCTCGACGGGACCATGATCGACCGGGAAATGAAGGCGCTTCTCGCCTCGCTCGAGGACCGGCTCACGAAGCGCATGTCCGACGACATGCCGCTCTCCCAGCGTGGCGAGGTCTTCCGGTTTCCCGCCGAGGTGGACCGGCTGACCGGGCCGCTCAAGACCCTGATCGACACCGTCTTCGGCGAGAGCCGCTATGAGGACAGCGCCTGGCTGCGCGGCTTCTACCTGACGTCGGCGACGCAGGAAGGCTCGCCCGTGGACCGGCTCGTGGGCGCGATGGCGGCGAGTTTCGGTCTCGACGCGCCGCGCCACGAGGCGCGCGCGCACGGCGAAAGCCGGTCCTTCTTCCTGCGCGATCTCCTCGCCGAGGTGATCTTCCCGGAGGCGGGTCTGGGCACCTTCGATCCGCATGCCGAGGAACGCCGCCGCTGGATCTGGCGCGGCTCCGTGGCCGCCGCCTCGCTCGCGACGGTCGTCGCGGCGACCTTCTTCCTGTTCTCCTATCAGCGCTGGTCCGGCGGCATCGCCGATCAGGAACGCCAGCTGGGCGCCCTCTCCCAGCGCCTGACGAACGTCGCCGCCCGGCAGGCGCCGACCGACCCGCTCGACCTGCCGCTCGCGCTCGACGCCATGACCGAGGTCTCGCGCGCCTCCACCGGCGTGCGACCGGGCGTGATGACCGTCTTCGGCCCGAGCGCCGCCGCGGAGCTTGACTATGCCCAGAGCCTGTCCAGAGACCACGTGCTGCGGAACATCCTCGAACCGCGTATGGTCGCGCTGCTCGAAGCCACCATGTGGCGCCAGATCCGCGATCCGGATTTCCTCCTCGGGGCGCTGAAGACCTACCAGATGATGACGGGGCTGGCGCCCTATGACAGCGACTTCGTCAGCGACTGGTGGCTTGGAGAGCTGCCGGAGGCCGCGCCGATCGACCCCTTCCCGACGGAGGCCGCGGTCGAGCATCAGCTCGCCGCGATCGGACGGATGGGACTGGAAGAAGACCGGATCGATCCCGACCAGGCGCTTGTCGCGCAGTCGCTCGATGTCATCTGCACCATTCCGCTCGCCGTCCGCGCCTACCGGGCGCTTCTGTCCGATCCCTCGATCGCGGGGCTTGCCGAGTGGATCCCGGCGGAATTCGCGGGTCCGAACGGCGCCCGCGTTCTCACGCGGCTCTCGGAGAAGACGTTGCGCGTCGGCCTGCCGGGGGCCTTCACCTACGACGGCTTCCACGGGGCCGTTCTCCCGCTCGTGCCCGAAGTCGCCGCGCAGGCCGCCCTCGACCGGACGGTCTTCGCCGGCGGCTGCGCCGAGAACGCGCAGATCTCCGAGGACGCGCTCCGGACCGACATCCTCAAGCTCTACTACGAGGATTTCATCGCGCAGTGGGACGGGTTCCTCAGGGACGTCCGCCTCGCCCCGATCAGCGACCTCAACACGGCGAGCGTCAACCTGAGGGATCTCGCGTCCTCCGACAGCGCGTTGCGCCGCCTGCTTCAGGCCGTGGTGAGGGAAACGGAACTCACCCGGACGCCCGAGGATGGCGCCTCCGCCGGCACCGATCAGGCGCAGTCGGGCCTCTTCAACGCCGCGACGAAGAAACTCGGCAAGATCGGCCGGCTCACGAAGAAGGCGGCGACCTTCGCTCCGAGCGGCGGCGGGGGCGGCGAGGCCGAGCAACCGGGCGCGCCGGTGGCGCGGCACTTCGCGCCGATCCTCGGCACGGTCGAGGAGGTCGACGGCGTCGCGCCGCTTCTGGGAGACATCGAAGCCGCGCTGACGACGCTGTCGAACCAGATGCAGATCGTGCTGGCCAGTCCCAATCCGCAACAGGCCCTGCTCGAGCAGGGCGGACTGCCGCAGCTGACCGGGGCCGTGGCGGATGTCGCCGCGCTGCTCCCCGATCCCGTCGACGACTGGGTCGGCGGCATCGCGGGAGACACCATAGCCGTCACCCGCGATGCCGTCATCACCCAGCTCAACGCGCGCTGGCGGGCCGATATCCTGCCGTTCTGCACCTCCGCCATCCAGGGCCGCTATCCCTTCGACGAGGCCAGCGCGATCGATGTCAACACGCTCGACTTCGCGCGCCTGTTCGGGCCGGGCGGGCTGATCGACGCCTTCACGAACGATCACCTCCTGCCCTATATCGACAACTCGGTGCGGCCATGGCGCTGGCGCGCCGATTTCGGGCTCGACGACCAGGTCCTTGGTCCCTTCGAGAACGCGCGGGCGATCCGCGATGCGCTGTTCCCGGGCGGCGCGGGGCCCGTGATGGCGTTCACGCTCGAACCCAAGGACCTGTCGGCCGACGCCGCGCGGGTGACGCTCAACGTCGACGGTCAGGTTCTGAGCTACTTCAATTCCGCCACCCGGCCGATGCCGATGACGTGGCCGGGGTCGGACGGAACGGGCATGGTCACGCTGTCCTTCACCCCGCTCGACGGGTCCGCCGAGGTGATCACCTCGGAGATCGGCGGCTGGGCGATCCTGCGGCTGATGGACGA
>CAYTBD010000007.1:8160-9890 GCA_964435755.1 uncultured Rhodobacterales bacterium | reverse complement strand
GGGCCGGCTTCAGCCCACGAACCTGCCCGAGCTTTTCCGCCTGCGGCTCGGCGCGCAGAGTTTCGTCGCGGATTACGAGCTTCGCGCGAACAGCGTCGAAAACCCCTTCGACCTGGCGATCTTCTCGGGCTTCCGTTGTCCCCAGGGCTTCTGATGACGCGCTGGACCGGCCTTTTCGGCAAGATGCCCGCGACGGGCGATTTCGTGGCGCGCGGGCTGCCGCAGGGCCTGCGGCTGCCGCTCGACCGCTGGCTGACGGACTGTCTGGCCGATGCGGCGCCGGAGGACTGGCCGCCCGACGGGCTGCGCGCCCGCGTCGCGCTCGGGGGCATGACAGCCCTGATCGCGGCGGTGCCGAGCGAGGACAAGCTCGGGCGGCTCTATCCGCTCGTGGCCGTCCTGCGCGGGGACGACGTGCCGATCGAGGCGGGCGATGCGTGGTGCGACGCGGTGATCTACGATCTCGCCGACGCGGCGGACGGGCTGATCGGCGCGGAGGATCTGGCGCGCCGCCTCGCGGAGGCGCCCCAACCGGGCACGGGCGTGGCGGAGACCGCAGACGTCGTGTGGCGCACGGGCCGCCCTCCCGCTCCCGCGACGCGGGCCGGAGTGGAGGCGCTCCTCAGTTCTGGTTGATCTTCGAGCCCTTCATCGTGATGTCGCTCGACGCCTTGACGTTGATCTTGCCCGAGCCCTTCACGGTGACGTCCTTGCCTTCGATACTGATCGTGCCGTCCTTCTTCATCGAGATCGCCGCCTTGCCGCATCTGATCACGATGCTGTCGGCGGCTTCGATCAGGATGTCCTTGCCGGCGCTCACGGCGACGTTCTCGCCAGCGTCCAGCGCGCTGGTCTTGCCGACCCTGATCGTGCGGGCCGCGCCGATCTCGGTCGACTGATCCTGCCCGACGCTCGTCGACTGGCTTCCGCCGACGTTCCAGCTGTCGTCGTTGGCGATTGAGTGGATCTGCTCGGCTCCGACCGTCACGTTCCGCGCCGCGCCGACCGTGATCGCCTGCGCCGCGCGCACCGTCACGCTCTCGGTCGCGCCGACGGACCGGGACCGGGTGCTGCCGACGCTGAGCGACTGGGCCGCGCCGATATCCTGCGTGTGGTTCGCGCCGATCGTCTCGGTCGCGTTCGCGCCGACCGAGATCGTCTCGTCCGCACCGACCGTCAGGCTGCGGTTCGACCCTACCGTCTCGTCGTCGTCGACGCCGATCGACACCGCGCGGTTGTTGCCGACGCTGGTGGACTTGTCGTGCCCGACGCTTTCGGTCCGGTCGTTGCCGACGGACTGGGTCGCGTCGCGGCCCACGTCCTCGACCCAGTCGTTGCCGATGTTCCGCGTCTCGTTGTTCTTGACGAGCTCGTTGTGGTCCTTCTCGGCCTGGAAGTAGACCTCCTCCTCGCCGGCCTTGTCCTCGAAGCGCAATTCGTTCCAGCCACCGCCCCCGGGCGAGGAGTTCGACTTCCAGCCCGACTGGGTGGCGTTGCCCGGCAACTCGTAGGGCGGCATCTGGGCGGCGTTGTAGACACGGCCGGTGACGATCGGCTGGTCGGGGTCGCCCTCGAGGAAATCGACGATGACTTCCTGACCGATCCGCGGGATCTGGATGAAGCCCCAGCCCGAGCCCGCCCAGACCGAACTGACCCGCACGAAGCACGACGAGGCCTCGTCGTTGCCGCCGAGGCGATCCCAGTGGAACTGCACCTTCACGCGCGCATAC
>CAYTBD010000007.1:0-8150 GCA_964435755.1 uncultured Rhodobacterales bacterium | reverse complement strand
TGAAGATCTCCTCGCCGCTCGGGCCGACCACGACGGCGGTCTGCGGCCCCTTCATCACGGGCTTGGGCGTGATCCGGGCGGGACGAAAGGCCACGTCGTGCGGCATCAGACGGTAGCGCAGCGACATCGCCCTCGCCGGGCCGAGCGCTTCGGGATCGTACTGACCGTTCGAGAAGACGTAGTCGATGCGAAGGACCGTGTAGGCGATGTTCTCGGCGTCGAGGGGATGCGACTCGAGGGTGAGCTTGGCCCCCGACCAGAGGCCGGCGGCGTCGCCCGTCGCCTCGACGCTGCGCGACGGCGCCTGAACCTCCTCGCGCCGCACGAGCGACAGCGTGTCCGCGCGCCCCAGCTCGGTGTAGGTGCCGGGATAGTGGTAGAGCGCCCCGTCGTCGAGCGTGTGCCCGAGCGGCTCTTCGCTCCGGCTCGTGAGATCGGCGGCGGGCTTCACGAAGTCGTAGTCGGTCTGTTCGTAGACCGCCGGCACCGCGCGCGACACCCGCCGCCAGGTCCGCATGCCTTCGTCATGCGCCTCCGCGGAGCCCGTCTCGCCAAAGAACCCGAGCGTGTCGTAGCCCGGCACGGCGGCAAGCTCGCTCACCGAATCCGTCAGCACCATGCGATGCTCGCCATCCGCATGCTCGAAGAAGTAGAAAATGCCCTCGTGCTCCATGAGCCGCTGCACGAAGTCGAGGTCGCTTTCGCCGTACTGCACGCAGTATTCGCGGGGCTCGTAGGTCTCGCGAAGC
This sequence comes from uncultured Rhodobacterales bacterium, assembly GCA_964435755.1. Classification (GTDB taxonomy): domain Bacteria; phylum Pseudomonadota; class Alphaproteobacteria; order Rhodobacterales; family Rhodobacteraceae; genus DAINOF01. The sequence continues at coordinate 7,401 of CAYTBD010000007.1, read as the reverse complement.
CGCTTTTCGAACCGCGCGTCGGGATAGGCGCCGAAGACCTCCTCGATGATGTCGATCACGCTCTTGTTCTGGAAAATCCGGTTGTCGGTCGTCTTCGACAGAAACCAGAGCCATGGCCGGACGGTCGCGAAATAGAGCACCTCGTTGGCGGAAAAGCCCGAGATGCCGAACTCGTCGACGAGACCGGAGAAGAAGCGATCGCCTTTCGCCGTCGCGACCTTGAGCGTCACGGACTGGCCGAGGACCGCCGAGACGTCCACGTCATCGCCGGCGTCGGTCTTCAGCATCTGGAGATCGTACCGGAAGGGCCGGCTGATCTCGTCATGGCCCGACATCCGCACGAACCTGAACTTGTCGGCCGGGAACGGCCCCGTCACGTCGATCCCCTTGATGTCGGCCATTGGGCTTGCCCTTTCCTCGTCTGGCGGTGTCGGCACCTGTCGCGACTATACGCGGATTCTGCATGAAGTCCTCACGTCGAACGCTTTGCGACACCTAGAGAACCGGCGGGCAGACGAGGCCGGACAGAAGGCCCCGCGCCGCGACGGGATTGGCCGGCCCCGCGAAGGTCATCTCTAGGAAGATCCGCCCGACGTCGGTGCGCAGGTCGACAAGCACCCTGCGCCCTTCGTCGCGCACCCGGAGCCGCGTCGTGTCGAGCACCCGGAAGAGCCCCCAGGGGCCGGCGCCCCGCACGCGCTCCGACCGCGCGCCTTCCCGGAAGGCGACCTCCGCCCCCTGCGCCGGATCGGGACCCGGCCACACCAGCGTCCCCGCCCCCGCATCGGCGCGAAGCGGAACGCCGTCGCCGCCAAGGAACATCATCGCCTCGCCCCGTTCGGCGAGCGCCGCAAGGCGCACATCGGTCGACAGGGCGCCGTCTGCGCCGAAGAACGCCTGCGAGATCAGGCTCGCCCGCTGCAGGAACTCGGCCGTCTCCGGCGACAGCCCCGACAACCGGGCCTCCGGCTTCCAGCGCCAGACGTCGCCGCTCGTGTCGATGTATCTCTCGGCCGACGCCACGAAACGCCGGATCGCCCCCCGTGGCGAAAACAGCTGCGTGAACTCCGACAACGCCGCGTCTGGCCCGTCGTTGAACGGGTAGTTCTCGTTCACCGTCGCGCGGCAGAGCGGGTAGACATCGCGCTGCCATTGCCGCGTGATCGGGTTCGAAAGCAGGCTCGCATGCGCCGCGCTCGTCTGCGCGAGCACGTCTTCGGCGATCTGCGCCACGATCGGCGGCGCGGCGGCCAGCGCCCGGATCGAACGGGCGCGGTCCTGAATGCTCATCAGCTTCTCCGCGCCCCGGTCCTCGTCGAAGTCGATCGTCGCGAGCGCGACGTTGAGCGAGGAGAACAGCGCGGAGATCTCCGACAGCCGGCCCTGCTCGGCGTACTGGATCATCGCGCCGAACGCCGTCGCGATCTGGAGTTGCAGCGCGTGCGGGCGGGTGCGGTCGTGACCCCCGGCCTGACGCCAGACCTCGCGGATGAGACGGTCGAGCGGCGAGGTTCCCTGCGCGAGACTGCCCGAAATGAGGATCGCGCTGTCGCGCTCGGAGAACGGCCGCACGCGGAGATCGGCGAGCCAGGCCTTCCAGCGCGCGATCGTCTCACGCTGCAGCACCTCCATCAGGACATCCGGCGACTCGTTTCGCCGGTCCGGCATAGCGTCCAGAACCGCCGGGGCGACGTCGCGCGCGCGCTGAACGGCCGTTCCCGCCCCGATGTCCCGTGCGTGGGTCCATCCGCGCTCGGTGTAGAGCCCGTCGAGCCCGTCGCCCAGCGACCGGCCCGATCGCCGGACGACGACGTCCCCCAGCCCGGGCACCGCGTCCTCCGGCGACCATGGGGCGAGTGACCGGGCGGCGTCGGAACGCCTCAGTTCCAGCCACGCGCGCTCGGGCTCGCCGAGGTCGGCCGCGAAGGCGCGCGCCTGACCGAGAAGCACCGGGTCCGGCGACGGCACGTTGGGCACCGGGCCGGAAAGCGCGGCCGCGTGCGGCGCCAGGCCCTCGCCCGCCGGCCGGTCCTCGAGCCAGCCGGCGAGGTAGCCCGCCGACCACTCCGTCTCGCCCGACAGCACCGACCACGCGCGCAGCGTATCGTAGAGCGGCAGGTTCTCTCCTTCGGTCGCAAGATCCTCGGCCAGGAGGTCCGCCATCGCGGCGGGGAGCGCGGCGTTCACCTCGCGGGAATAGGCCGCCCACGCCCGCTCGGCGCCCTTGGCGAACGGAAGGGCGATCACTCCCGCGAGGGGCGCCCGCGACGCCGCGGTTTCCACGCGCGACGCGGCTGCCGCGAGGGCGTCGAGGCGGTCGGCCAGAGGGAGATCGCGCGCGTCGATGGCGGCGGCCTCCGCGAGGAACGCCTGATGACTGCGCGCGTGGAACCGGTCGTCGAGAAACGCGGCATAGGCGCCGAGCGACACCACGAGCGCGACGACACCCGCGAGGACGAGCGCGGTCGGTCCGCCGGAGATCGTCGCGCGATGCCGGCGCGCGCCCTCCAGACGGTCCACGATGTCGCCGAGAAACGCGTGCAGCGGCGCATAGTCGGGCCCCGACCGCCCCGCGGTGTCCCGGAACTTGCGGATCTCCTCCAGCGATATGTCGCGGCCCTCGAAGAGCCGCGCATGCGCCGTCGCGGCCCAGGTGCTTATCCGGATGCCGCGCTCCTGCCTGACGCGCTGATCGATCAGGACGGCGAGTGCGTAGCGCGCGGGAGGGCCGGCCGGCGCGGGCGCCCCGGCCGCGATCAGCCGCGACTCGAACGCGGCGAGCAGCCCGGCCGCCCGCTCGCCGATGGTGCGCTCTCCTTCGCGCACCATGTCCGGGACCGCGTCGACGAAGCGGAGCACATCGGCGGCCTCGTCGAGGTAGACGCCTCCCGCGGTGCGGCGGCGGCTCAAAGCCGTCCTTCCGCCGCCCACCGCCGAAGCGCCTCTTCGCTCACCTCGAAATGCATCGAATCCTCGCGGGAATACGTCGCCCCCCAGAACCAGCCCTCGTCGTTGAAGAGCTCCGCGAGAACGACGAGCGCGAACTGCGTGCCGCCATCGCCGAAGGCGTCGAGACGATCGAGGATCTTGAGGTCGATCGCGGTGCCCCACGAATGGTTGGAAATCGCCGAGGACGATCCCCGGATCAGGCGCGCGCAGAGCGCCCCGGCCGTTCCGAGCGCCGCGTGCAGGTCGGGCTCCTCGACCCGGAGCCGGTCGACGATCCGTTCGAGCGACTCCATGGCGGGCCGGACCATCGTCACCCTGATCGGGCCGACGTCGCGCGTCTCCAGCAGGTCCCTCAGCCGCGCGTTCGTGACCGGCTGGCAATCGGTGGAAAAGCTCTCGCGCGGGCGGCCCAGAACCTCGAGCATCGTGCTGTTGCGCGGCTGGGTGAGGCCGACGTTGAACCGCCGCCCGCTGACCGTCACCTCTTCCGTGGGCGCCTCGGTCCCCGGCGGGAGCTCTGTCTCGTCGCCGGGGTTCATCATGATCTGCGAGGGATCGGGCACGGCAGCGGACGATGCCGCCGGATCGCTCGCGCGCAGGGCGATTTCCTCGACGAGCCGCGAGACCTCCGCTCTCGTGTCGCGCAGGTCTCCCTGAAGCCGGGCGATCTCGTCGCGCAGCGCGGCGAGTTCGTCCTCGGCCCGCTCGAGCCGCAATTCGGTATCGCCCTCCGCGGTGTCGAGCAACGCCCCGACGAGCGAGAAGGAGATGCTCGCCACGACGAGGCCGATGGCGATGATGATGGGTCCGATGAGCGCGCCCTGCCGCATCGGCTATCCCTCGACCAGGAAGACCACGATGACCGAGACGTTGTCCGGCGCGCCGGCCTCCAGCGCGGCCGAGATCAGGTGTCGGCAGGCATCCTCCGGGGTGTCGGCATCGTCGAGCAGGGCCGAGATCTGCTGATCGCCGAGACAGGCCGTCAGGCCGTCGCTGCACAGGAGCGCGCGATCGCCGGCGATGAACGGGATCGTGACGAGGTCGATCTCGATCTCGGGTTCCGCCCCGACCGCGCGCGTCACCACGTTCGCCTGAGCGTGGTGATGCGCCTCCTCGGAGCCGATGACGCCCTGGTCGACGAGGCTCTGCACGACCGTGTGGTCCCGGGTCAGGAGCCGCAACCCGCCGCGGCGCAGCAGGTATCCGCGGCTGTCGCCCGCCCAGGCGAGGTAACCGACGGCATTCTGGATCATCAGCGCGACCACGGTCGCGCCCATCGTCCGGCCGCCGGACCGCTGCGCGCGGTCGTAGATCCGGTCGTTCGCGTCGACGATCAACGCCTCCAGGATCATCGCGGGATCGCCATCGTCCGGCGCCGTGGAAAGCCGCTCGACCACGATGTCGGAGGCGACATCGCCGCTGCCGTGCCCTCCCATGCCGTCCGCGACCACCCAGAGCGCGCCCGTGGGATCGGTCAGGATCGAATCCTCGTTGCGGTCGCGGATGAGACCCGTGTGCGTGAGACCGGCACCGACGCTCAGGGGCGCGGCGTCGGACAGGGGAATGCGGGTCGTCGGCGTCTGCATCACGCTGGCATCTTGATCCGGTGGAGGATTTCGATAGGCCACTTCGTCCCGTCCATCGCCATCCCCGCAAAAAATACGACACGTTGTCTCATGATGCACGATAGCGTAGTTTTGTCTTGCAATTAACCCGCATTCCGGAGGCCCAGAATGAAGTTCATGCCCCTTGCGACACTCGCCCTTTCCAGCGCGCTGATCGCGACAGCGGCTTCGGCGCAGGACTTCACCGACGCCGAACTCATGTCGCGGCTTCTCAAGCAGAAGGACGCCGTCTCGGAGGCCCGCAGCGGCAACCTCGGAGCGGCCCGCAGCCTCACCCGCGGCGTAGAGCTCGTCACGATCGACGACGTGGCTCCCGACGCGGCCACGGCGGGAACCGACATGGCCCCGGCCGCGGCGGAGGCCGACGGCGGCGTGACCGTGGCCGCGACGGAGGACCCGGTGGCCCGGCCCGCCGACCCCAACCAGCCGCTGGTCCATGTCAGCTTCCCGGTCGAGGACCAGATCAACATCCGCATCCAGTTCGGCTTCGACAGCGCGGCGATCGACCGCTCGCAGATCCCGGAACTCCAGCAGATGTGCCGCGTGATGCACAGCACGCCCGAAATCGATCTCTTCCGCATCGTCGGACATACCGACGCCTCGGGCTCGCAGGAGTACAACGAGCGCCTGTCGCGCCTGAGGGCCGAGGAGGTCGCGCGGTTTCTCACGGACGACTGCGGAATCGCCGCCTCGCGCCTGGAGACGATGGGACTGGGGGAGCGCTTCCTGTTCGACCCCAACGAGCCGGACGGAGACGAGAACCGCCGGGTCGAATTCCAGGCGCTCAGTTGACGGGAAAGGCCCCGGACGCACTCCACACGCGTAGCGGCGACCGGGACGCCGCTACGAACCCTTTTCTGGACCTTCCCTTTTCGCAACAGTCAATCTAGTTTCCCTTCAGGACGAAGTTGTCCAATCAGGGAGACAAGCAATGAAGAAACTACTACTGGCCACCGCCGCAACCGCGCTCGTCGCTGGACCGGTCCTGGCCCAGGAAAACGTCAAGATCGGCATCGCGCTCGGCTTCACCGGACCGCTCGAATCGCTCGCCCCTCCGATGGAGGCCGGCGCGCAGATGGCGGCCGAAGAGGTTAACGAAGCCGGCGGCTTTCTCGGCGGATCGACCGTCGAGACGGTCAGCGGCGACAGCACCTGCATCGACGCGGGCGCGGCGACCGCGGTCGGCGAGCGCCTGATCACGTCGGACGGCGTGAAGGGGATCGTCGGCGCGATGTGCTCCGGCGCGACCGGCGCGATTCTCCAGAACGTGGCGCTTCCGAACGGCGTCGTGATGATCTCGCCGTCGGCGACGTCGCCGGCGCTGTCCACGGCCGAGGACAACGGCCTGTTCTTCCGCACCGCGCCGTCCGACGCGCGGCAGGGCGTCGTGATGACCAACATCATCATGGAGCGCGGCATCGACGAGGTCGCCGTCACCTACACCAACAACGACTACGGCAAGGGCCTCGCCGACAGCTTCCAGCAGGCCTTCGAGGAAGCCGGCGGCACGGTGACGATGAATGCGCCGCACGAGGATCTGAAGGCCGACTATTCCGCGGAGGTCGGCGCGCTCGCCTCGGCGGGCGGTGAAGCGCTGGTCGTGGCCGGCTACGTGGACTCCGGCGGGTCGGGCGTCGTTCGCGCCGCACTCGACACCGGCGCCTTCGAGACCTTCGTCTTCCCCGACGGCATGGTCAGCCAGGCGCTGGAGGACAATTTCGGGTCGGAAATCGACGGGTCGTTCGGCCAGAACCCCGCCGCCGCCGGCGAAGGCCGCGACACCTACACCGCGATGGCGGAAGCCGCGGGCTTCGACGGCACCTCGGCCTTCTCGGCCGAAGCCTACGACGCCGCCGCGCTGATGCTGCTCGCGATGCAGGCGGCCGGCTCCTCCGATCCGGGCGTCTACAAGGAACACGTGATGGACATCGCGAACGCTCCGGGAGAGGAGATCCTGCCCGGCGAGCTTGGCAAGGCGCTCCAGATCCTCGCCGACGGCGGCGAGGTCGACTACCAGGGCGCGACCGCGGTCGAACTCATCGGACCCGGCGAGAGCGCCGGAAACTACCGCGAGATCGAGTTCGAGGGCGGCGAACTGCAGGTCGTCGGCTACCGCTGATCGCGCGGACGTCGCGACACGACGAGGGCAGCCCGAAGAGGGCTGCCCTCATTCGCACCGGCAGGACGGGGAACCTGGCAGATGATCGTCGTCGAGGACCTTCACAAGAAGTTCGGCAGCTTCCATGCCGTCGATGGCGCCTCGCTGGAGATCGGGCAAGGCACGATCACCGGCCTGATCGGCCCGAACGGCGCCGGAAAAACCACGCTTTTCAATGTCATCGCCGGCGTTCATCAACCGACCTCCGGCCGGGTGACGATGGATGGCGAGGACATCACGGGACTGCCCCCGCACGACCTCTTCCACAAGGGCCTGCTGCGCACCTTCCAGATCGCGCACGAGTTCTCCTCGATGACGGTGCGCGAGAACCTGATGATGGTGCCCGCGGGCCAGTCCGGCGAGAAGCTCTGGACCGCGTGGTTCGGCCGCAGGAAGATCGACGCGGAAGATCGCGCCCTGATGAAGAAAGCCGACGAAGTTCTTGAATTCCTGACGATCGACCACCTGAAGGAGGAAAAGGCCGGGAACCTGTCCGGCGGGCAGAAGAAGCTGCTGGAGCTTGGCCGCACGATGATGGTGGACGCCAAGATCGTCTTTCTCGACGAGGTGGGAGCCGGCGTGAACCGCACCCTGCTGAACACCATCGCCAAATCGATCAAGCGTCTCAACGAGGAGCGCGGCTATACCTTCTGCCTGATCGAGCATGAC
>CAYTBD010000006.1:6574-28828 GCA_964435755.1 uncultured Rhodobacterales bacterium | reverse complement strand
GCGCGAGAGAAGCGTGTCGACGGGGATGTCGGTGTGCAGCGGGTCGCCGTAATAGGCCTCGCGGTCCGCGAAGGCGAGTTTCATGGCCTCGCTGACGCGGTGGACGAATTCGGCCCCGCGCAGGTCGCCCGCGCCGATGCCCGTGCCCTCGAGCATGCGGAGCGACTGGAGGAAGGTCGGGCCCTGGGTCCAAACCCCGCCTTTCCAGACGGTCCAGCCCTCGTAATCGACGGCGAGGGGCGCTTCGTAGGAGGCCTCCCAGGCCGCCATGTCTTCGCCCGTCAGCACGCCCTTCCGCCGCTCCCCGGCGGCGTCCATCACGCAGGCCTCGGCCATCCAGCCGTCGATCGCCTCGGCGATGAAGCCCCTGGAGAAGGTCCGGCGCGCCGCCTCGATCTGCGCGTCCCGGCCGGTGGCGCTCTCGGCCTCCTTGAGCAAGCGCTCCCACGTGTCCGCGAGGGCCGGATTCCTGAAGAGGTCCCATGCCTGCGGCGCCGCGCCGCCCGGCAGCCATGTCTCGTGGGAGGTCGGCCATTCGTCGCGGAAGAAGTCGGCGAGGCCCGCGATGGTCGCGGCGACGCGCGGCAGGACCGGATGGCCGTGGCGGGCGTAGTGGATCGCCGGTTCGAGGATGTCGCGCAGCGGCAGGCGCCCGTGGTCGCGAAGCATCAGCATCCAGGCGTCGAAGGCGCCGGGCACGACGGTGGCGAGCAGGCCCGAGCCGGGGATCAGGTCGAGGCCCTCGGAGCGGTAATGGGCGATCGTGGCCTTCGCCGGGGCCGTGCCCTGTCCGCAGACGACGGTCGGCGCATCGTCCCCGGCGAGGCGGATGAGCGCGGGCATGTCGCCCAGCGGTCCGTTCAGGTGCGGCTCGACGACGTGGAGGACGAAGCCCATGCCCGCGGCCGCGTCGAATGCCGTGCCGCCCCTCTCGAGAAGCCGCATGCCGACCGCCGAGGCGATCCAGTGGGTCGAGGTGGCGACGCCGAAGGTGCCCTTGATCTCGGGCCGTGTCGTGAAGGTCATCGGGACATCCTGAATCTCATGTGTCGCGCGGGTCGAGCGCGTCGCGAAGACCGTCGCCCAACAGGTTGAATCCGAGCACGACGAGGAAGATCGCGATGCCGGGGTAGAGCGCCATCCATGGCGCCTGTTCGAGGAAGTTCTTGGCGATGTTCAGCATCGAGCCCCACGAGGGCGCGGGCGGCTGCTGGCCGAGACCGAGGAACGACAGCGATGCCTCGGCGATGATCGCGGTGGCGATCGTCAGCGTCGCCTGCACGAGGATCGGCGGAAAGATGTTGGGCAGGATGTAGCGCCGCACGAGGGCCAGGTGGCCCACGCCGATGGCGCGGGCGCTCTCCACGTAATCCTCGGTCATCACCGACATCGTCTGGCCGCGGGCGAGACGGATGAAGATCGGCATGGCCGAGAGACCGATGGCGATCATCGCGTTGGTCAGCGACGGGCCGAGGAAGGCGGCAAGCGCGATCGCGAGGATCAGGAAGGGCGCGGCAAGGAGCGCTTCGGTGAAGCGGGAGATGATCGCGTCGGTCCAGCCCCTGCGGTAGCCCGCGAGCACGCCGAGCGGCACCCCGAGGGCGACCGCGAACAGGACGGAGACGACACCCGCCAGAAGCGAGGCCTGCGCGCCCCAGATCATCCGGGAGAGCACGTCGCGGCCGATCTCGTCGGTGCCGAAGGGGTGCGCGGCCGAGGGCGCCTTGCGGACCGCGGCCCAGTCGGTTTCCGTCGGGCCCGGGATGGGCAGGATCGGGGCGAGCAGGGCCACGAGGACGAAGAACACCACGAGGATGCCGCCGAGGATCGCCGCGGGGTTCTTGCGGAACTTCGCCCAGGCGCGGCTGCGCCGCTTCGGAAGGGCCGGATCGGCCCCGGCGGCATGGGGATCGACGACGGCCGTCATGTGTCCCTCATCCGCGGATTGAGCACGCGGTAGGCCGCGTCGGCGAGAATGTTCATGAAGATGAAGGCGATCCCGGTGCAGAGCACGATGCCCTGCACCACGGCGTAATCGCGATTGAACACGGCGTCGACCACCAGCTTGCCGAAGCCCGGGATCGTGAAGATCTGTTCGGTCAGCACCGCGCCCGCGAGCAGTTCGCCGAAGATCAGCGTCGTGACCGTCACCACCGGGACGAGCGCGTTGCGCAGCGCGTGCTTGATGAGCACGGTATGCTCGCGCAGGCCCTTGGCGCGGGCGGTACGCACGTAGTCGGACTTGAGCACGCTCAGCATGGCCGAGCGCGTGTGCCGCATCAGCGTGGCCGCGATCGCGGTGCCGAGGACGAAGGCCGGCATGATCATCACGCGGATCGATTGCAGCGGGTCCTCCGAGAACGGCTGATAGCCGGAGGCGGGCAGCCAGCCGAGTTTGACGGACACGAGCAGGATGAGCATGATCCCGAGCCAGAAGTTCGGCACGGAAAGCCCTGAAAGCGCGACGATATTCGCGACCCAGTCGATCCATGTACCTTTCTTGTAGGCCGAGATCACACCGGCCGGGATACCGATGACCATGGCGATGACGAGCGCCATCAGGGCGAGCTGCAGCGTGACGGGGAGCTTTTCCCCGATCAGCTCCAGAACCGGCTGCTGGGTGCGCAGAGACGTGCCGAGATCGCCCTGGAGCGCGTTGCCGGCCCAGGTCATGTACTGCACCGGGATCGGATCGTTCAGCCGGTATTTCTCGCGCAGGAGCTCGATCACCTCGGGGTCGCGTTCTTCCCCGGCCATGACGAGCACCGGGTCGCCCGGCAGCAGTTTCTGCATGCCGAAGACGAAGATCGAAATCAGGATGATCGTCGGGATCGCGATCAGAAGGCGACGCGCGAGGAAGGCGAGCATGGGATCGGCTCCAATCGGGGAGCGGGCCCGGGAACACCCCGGGCCCGCGCGTTGCTTAGTCCGCGAAGCGCGCGCCCTGAAGGCGGATCATGCCGTCGGGGTAGGCGGTGAAGCCTTCGATCTTGTCGTCGAGGGCCCAGATCCAGACCGGGTGGTAGAGATAGATGATCGGCATGTCGCGCTGCTGGAGCGCGATGGCCGCATCGTAGCTCTCCTTCCGGACCGGCGTATCGTTGGAAAGCCGCGCCTCGTCGAGCAGCCGGTCCATTTCGGGATCGGAATACTTCGAGTCGTTGATCCCGCCGCCCGTGGTCATGAACTGGTGGATGTTGCCATCCGGATCCACGCGGCCCGACCAGCCGATCTGGCTCGCGGTGTAGGCGCCCGCGGACTGGTCGGAGAGGAGCGTCGCGAATTCCTTCGCGGCGAGCTCGATGTCGATGCCCGCCTCGGACGCCATCGCCTGGATGACCTGCATCACCTGCGTCTGGACAGGGTTGTTGGCGACCTGGACCTCGATGCTTATCCCGTCGCCGTAGCCCGCCTCGGCCAGAAGCGCCTTGGCGGCCTCGACGTCGCGCTCGGGAAGCGGGAAGGCGTCGTTGTACCAGGGCGAGGTCGACGAATAGGGCTGGTTGCCCGGCGCGAAGGCGCCCTCGAAGACCACCTGGTTGAGCGCGTTCCGGTCGATGGACAGCGACAGCGCCTGACGGACGAGGTTGCTCTCGCCCAGCGGGTTGTTCGCCCGGTCGCCGTTGCCGACGTTGATGGTGATGCCCTGATAGCCGAGCGACGTGGCTTTCTCGAGGGTCAGCCCGTCGTCCCCCTCGACGGAGCCCACGTCGGTCGCCGCGAGGCGCTCGAGCATGTCGAGATCGCCGGCGCGCAGGTTCGCGAGGCGGACCGTCGTGTCCGGGATCGGCAGGAAGGTGACGCTGTCGAAGTTGATCGCGTCGGCGTTCCAGTAGTCGTCGAACTTCTCGAGCACGATCCGGTCCTGCTGGATCCGTTCCTTGAACATGAAGGGACCGGCGCAGACCGGGTTCAGGCCGAATTCGACGCCCGCCTCGGCGGTGGCCTTCGGCGAGAGCATCATGCCCGACCGGTCGGCCAACTGGGCGATGAGCGTCGCGTCCGGCGCCGAAAGGTTGAGCCTGATGGTATACTCGTCGACGACCTCCCAGCTCTCGATCGAGGACACCTCGGATTTCCTGCGGCTTTCGTCGAGGTTCTTCGAGCGGTCGATGTTGGCCGCCACGGCCTCGGCGTTGAAGGGCTCGCCGTCGTGGAACGTCACGCCCTCGCGCAGCGTCATGGTGAGCTCGGTGCCGTCGTCGTTCCATTCCCACCCGGTGGCGAGCATCGGGATGATCTCGAGGTCGGGCGTGATGTCGACGAGCTTGTCGCAGAGCGACGCGTAGACGATCCGCCCCACGAAGGTGCGCGACTGGTCGGGGTCGAGCACGTCGGGATCTTCCTGAAGACCGATCCTGAGGTCCTGTGCGTGCGCGAGCCCCGTGGTCAGGGCGAGCAGCGCGGCTACGCTGAGTGTACGTCCGAAGCGCATGGTTTCTTACTCCTCTCTGCTGGACAATTCTTTTCGGGTCGTCGTCGTTGTCATCGCCGCACGGGCGGCGGCGTATCGTTCGAAGCGGCGGCGCGCCGCATCCGAGCGGGCGGTGTCCTCTTCCCGCACGCCGGTGAGGTCGAGGCTCTCCGCGAAGTGGCAGGCCGCGCGGCGGCCGTCGCCCATGTCGCGCAGGACGGGCCGGTCGGTCCGGCAGCGATCCTGCGCATGGGGACAGCGGGTGTGGAACCGGCAGCCCGGCGGCGGGGCGATCGGGTTCGGGGGGTCGCCTTCCACCGCCACGCGGGCCTTCCGGGCTCTGGCGGCGGGGACGGGGATCGCCGCCAGAAGCGCCTCGGTGTAAGGGTGCCGGGGATCGGAAAAGAGCGCTTCGACCGGTCCGACCTCGACGATCTCGCCCAGATACATCACCGCAACCCGGTCCGACATGTGCCTGATGACGGCGAGGTCGTGCGCGATCACGATGAGCGTGAGACCGAATTCGTCCTTCAGATCCTCGAGGATGTTGACGACCTGCGCCTGGATCGAGACGTCGAGCGCGCTCACCGGTTCGTCGCCGATCAGGATGCGCGGCGCGGACGCGAGCGCGCGGGCGATGCCGATCCGCTGGCGCTGGCCGCCGGAGAACTCGTGCGGATAGCGGTCCGCGTGCTCGGGGCGAAGCCCGACCCTGACGAGAAGCCGCGCGACGGCCGCGCGCCTTTCGGACGGTGCGCCGATGCCATGCGTCCGCAGCGGCTCTTCGACGAGCGCGCCGACGGTCATGCGCGGGTTGAGCGAGGAGAACGGATCCTGGAAGATGAACTGCATCTCGCGGCGCAGGGCGCGCAGCTCGGTCTGGCTGAGGTCGCCGATGTCGCGGCCGTCGTAGACGACCCGGCCGGCGGTCGGTTCGATCAGACGGACGAGGAGGCGGGCGAGGGTGGATTTTCCGCAGCCCGATTCGCCCACGATGGCGAAGGTCTCGCCCTGGCGGATCGCGAGATCGACGCCGTCGACGGCGCGAACGACCGTCGGCTCGCCGAAGAGCGGTTTCTTCGTCACGAATAGCCGTTCCAGCGCATTCGTCTCGAGGATCACGGGGGGCTGCGTCATGCGATCCTGGCCTCCCGCGACGGTGCGGCGGACGCTTCGAGAGGCGCCCGCCAGCAGGCGACCTCGTGCCCCGGCGCAAGACGCGCAAGCGGCGGCGGCTCGGCGCAGTCTGGCCCGGCGAACGGACAGCGCGCGGCGAAGCGGCATCCGGTCGGCATGTCCGAGGGTGCCGGGACGGCGCCGGGGATGGTCACCAGCCGGTCGGAGCGGCCGCCGAGCGACGGCATCGAGCTCATCAGGCCGAGCGTGTAGGGGTGCTGGGGATCGTCGAAGATGTCGGCGACGGAGCCGCTTTCCACGATCCGGCCCGCGTACATCACCGCGACCTTGTCGGCCATCTCGGCCACGACGCCGAGATCGTGCGTGATGAGGATGAGCGCGGCGCCCGTCTCCGACGAGAGCGTCCGCATGAGGTCGAGGATCTGGGCCTGAATCGTCACGTCGAGCGCGGTTGTCGGCTCGTCGGCGATCAGGAGCGCTGGGTCGTTTGCAAGCGCCATCGCGATCATCGCGCGCTGGCGCATGCCGCCGGACAACTGGTGGGGAAACTCGTCCAGCCGCTTTTCGGGAGCCGGAATGCGGACCCGCTTCAGCATTTCGAGCGCCCGCGCGCGGGCCGCGCCGGCCGAGACGTCGCGATGTTCGCGCACCGCCTCGGCGATCTGCTCTCCGATCCGGAGCGCGGGATTGAGCGAGGTCATCGGCTCCTGGAAAATCATCGCCATCCCGTCGCCCCGGAGACCGCGCAGCGCGGACGGCGACATCGAGAACAGGTCGGATCCCTGGAACTCCGCCCGGCCGCCGGCGAGGCGGAGGGGCGGGGTCGAGAGAAGCCCCATGAGCGCGAGCGCGGTGAGGCTCTTGCCGCAGCCGGATTCGCCCACGATGCAGAGCGTTTCTCCCGCGTCGAGGGAGACGGACACGCGGTCCACGATCGGCTCTGCGGCTCCGTCCATCCGGATCGAGAGATCCGTGACCTCGAGGAGGCGTGCTCCGGTCACGTGGCGTCCTCGCCGAGCGAGCGCTGCAGGTTGCTTGAGAGCGCGGCGAGGTGCTCGCGCATCGCCGCGGCCGCGCGCGGACCATCCCGCGCCTCGATCGCGTCGATGATCCTGCGGTGCTGCCCGTTGTAGAGCGCCATCGTCTCGGGGGTCCGCGCCCGGTGACGCTTCAGCTGCCATTCCTCGCCGACGCGCACTTCATCGATGAGCGTGAAGGCGGTGAGCATGATCCGGTTTCCGCCGATCCGCGCGATCAGCCGGTGAAGCGCGCCGTCCCAGAGTTCGGCGGCTTCGGCGTCCGCGGGGAAGGCCACGCGCTCGGCCAGATGGCGAAGCCGGGCGACATCCTCGGCGGTCGCGCGGCGTGCGCAGAGTTCGGCCAGCGCCGGCTCGATGCAGAGGCGCGCCTCCATGGTGACGAGGGGGTCGACCTCGGACACGATCTCCGCGGCGAGCGCCTCCGTCGGGTCGGGAGGCTGACCGGCGAAGGTGCCCTTGCCCTGCCGTCGCCAGATCAGCCCTTCGCCCTCGAGTGTCTCGAGTGCGCGGCGGACATTGCGGCGCCCCGTCTCGAGTTCCGCGGCGAGGTTGCGCTCGGTCGGCAGGCGCCCGTCCGCCGGAAGCTGGTGATTCTCGATCATCCGCCGGATGGCGTCGAGAACGCGTGTCGCTTCGGCGAACTGTCCCTGATCTTCCAGCACGCTTTCCCCTGTGCGGTCGAATCTTTTTCGGATTGGTCCCGCACCAACTAGAAATTGGTTCGTGCCTTGCGTCAACCCTCGAAATGCGGCCCGGCGCGTGGTGCGCCGTTCGGGCGATGTAGATGGCGAGAAAGAAGGCAGGCGGCCGATCCCTCGGAATCGACCGTGCCGGCCGCGCCGGTTGTCCGGCGCGCAGGCGATGGCGTGACGCTCAGTCTCCGGCGAGCCCGCCGGCGTTCCTGATCCGGGCGATCAGCGCGAGCGTCTTCTTCGGGTCGGCGCGATAGGCCTCCCGGATGACCTCGATGTTGCGCAGGAACGGGTCCTCTGGCTCGCTGACGTTCTCGCCTTCGGTGACGCTCCGCGTCGCCTCGTTGTCTTCGGCGAGCGCCTCCAGCTCCGAACAATAGAGCCCGGTGAGGTAGGAACTCTGAAGTCCCAGCGCCTCGCATCCTTCCGCCGCAGCCGAGCCCGCGCTGGCGAGCAGTGCCACAGCAGCCAAGCAGATCCGCATGTCCGTTCTCCTGTTCATCGTCACGGGGTTGATCCCTTGCAACACCCTTCATGCCACGGGACGCGGTCGGAAGGCCCAGCGTCGTATCGAATACTACAAGGCTGTCGCGGCCGGGGCCACACCGACCTTCGAGGCCTCGAAAACACGTCCCGTCAAGGCTTTGACCATCTGTCGCATATTTTGCGACACGCGGACTCCGGCGGTCGTGTCAGGCAGGTTGCGACGACCGAGACCCCAGTCGCGAAAGGATCCGAGCGTGCGCCCGAGGGACGAGAACGACCTGCACCTGATCGAGAATCCGAATTCGCTTTACAGATGTGTATTGACGCACCGTCAACCGAACCTGAGAGTCGTCGAGGGAAGTGCGGACATGACGAGAGCGGCCCTGCAGGAATCAGACAGATCCGGACCGGCCGGCGGAGACCACCTCCGGCGGGCGTTCGAAACCGTCGAAGCGTCGCTTCGCGCCGAGAACTGGTTTTTCGAGAAGGTCCGCGAGGAGCTCGAGAAGACGGCGCCGTTGTCCAGCTTTCCCACGATCAACGGGACGAACGGACACGACTACCTGCTGCACTTCACGCAGTTCCTGTTCTTCCTGAAGGCGCTCGACTGCACGGACGCCGACCAGATCTCGAACTTCATCGAGGCGCACAACCGCAAGATCGAGGACGATCTGAAGAGCGCCACCTTCACGAAGAGCCCCGCCGAATTCAAGAAGGCGATCATCCGGCCCGGGCGGAAGGCGAAGATCCTCGACACGATTCGCGTGATGCGCCGCCCGGTCTTCGCGATCTATGAATACGGTCACCTGCTGATCGACGACATGTCGCCGAAGACCACGGAGAAGCTGATCGAGGATCTGCGCTACGGCAAGTTGCTGGTCCGCCGGGTGGATGAACGGATGTCCGCCGACCAGAAGCGGATGCTGATCGATTCGCCCGGATTCCTCGAGGACACCTACATGACGTCGCTTCTGATGCAGCGGCGGATGATCGCCTCGGCGATGCCGGAAGACGAATACCGTATCGCGCACGGCACGGGCTGACGCCTAGCCGGTCAGCGTCAGCACCGGTCCGCCCGCCGCCTCGGCGTCGCCCGGGTCGTGGGTGACGAGGAGCGCGGGGACGCCCCGCTCGCGCACGCGCTCGAAGACGAAGCGGCGCATGTCGTCGCGAAGCGCGGGGTCGAGCCGGGAGAAGGGTTCGTCGAGAAGAAGCGCCTTCGGATCGGCCAGCAATGTCCGGAAGAGGGCGGCGCGGGCCTTCTGGCCGCCCGACAGCGTCGCCGGATCGCGGTCGTGGAATCCCTCGAGCCCGGCCTGCCGCAGCGCCTCCTCGACGGCCCGCCGCCGGGTCTCGCGGCCACCGATGTCGCGCGAGAGCCCGAAGGCGAGGTTGTCGCCGACCGAGAGATGCGGGAACAGGAGCGCGTCCTGAAAGAGGACGCCGATCTGGCGCGCCTCGGCCGGCAGGGCGCTGACGTCGCGCCCGTCGAGGATCACCCGGCCGGAGCATTCGAACGCGTGCACGAGATGTCCGCCGACCGCGTCGAGAAGCGTGGATTTGCCGATGCCCGAGGGGCCCATGATCGTCGTCACGAGGCCCGGCTCGATGTGGGCCGAGAGCGGCGGGAACAGGGGCGCGCCACCGCGCGGGGCGACGCAGAGGTCGATGAGATCGAGGCTCATGCCGGGCCTCCGCCCCGGAGATCCCGGCGGTTGCGGTAGAGCCAGAGCGGCACGGCGAGCGCCGCGGCGTAGACGAGGTAGGGCAGGAGCGCCTGCAGTAGCCCGTAGAGGCCGGCGATCCGCCGGTCGGCGCCGGAGGACAGAGTGACGGCCTCGGTCGTCAGGGTCGCGACCCGTCCCGCGCCGATGAAGAGCGTCGGCAGATATTGCGCCACGGAGACGGCAAACCCGATCGCGGCCGCCGTCATCAGCGGCCGCAGGAGCATCGGGAGCTTCACGGCGAGGAGACGACGCGCGGGTCCCGCGCCGAGGGCGGCGGCGGTCGAGACGAGCCGGCGGTCGAGACGGCGCCAGGGATCCGACAGCGCGATCATCACGTAGGGAAAGACGAACAGCATGTGCGCCCAGGCGACGGCGAGGAGATCGCCCGAGAGACCCGCCCGGAGGGACGCGACATTCAGCCCGTAGAGAAACGCGATCTGCGGCACGATGAGTGGCACGTAGACGAGAATCTCGGCCCATCCGGCGCGCGACCTGCGGGCCCGATCCTCGCCTTCGAGCCAGGCGATGGCGAGGAGCAGCGCGGCGCCCGTCGCGAGCAGGGCGATCGCGAGGGTGGTCCATGCGGTCCCGGCCGAGGCCTCTCCGTGACGGGCCCAGGTCGCGAGCGACCACTGCTCGGGCAGGGGGTTCGGGAACGACCAGCGCCAGGTCACCGACCACAGGGCGAGCGCGAGGAGGGACAGCGCGCCCAGCACGAGCAGCGCGTGGAGAACGAACGTCGCCGCGAAAAGCCCCGGTTGGGCGCTCAGGCCCCGGCCGCCCCGGCGCAGCCACCAGCGTCCGAGCCGGGAAAGCGCCCGCTCCGAGAGGATCCAGAGGCCGATCCCGGCCGCCGTGAGCGCGGCGAGAAGCCCGGCTGCGGCGGCGGCGGGCATCAGCATGCGTGTGTCCGGATCGAAGGTCCAGCGCGTGATCGCCACGGCGAGCGTCGGCGGGGTCGACGGCCCGAGCAGGATCGCCATGTCGACGACCGAGAGGCTGAAGGCGAGGACGGCGAAGACGGGCAGGCGGATCAGCGGATAGACCTGCGGCAGGACCACCTTGATCCAGACGAGGCCGCGGCCGTAGCCGAGCGCGCGTCCGGCGGCGAGTTGCCGGCGGACCGGGATCTGGCCGAGGGCGGCGAGGATCACCAGAAGGAGAAACGGCACCTCCTTGATCATCAGCCCCAGAATGAGCGCCGCCCCCCAGGGATCGTGCACCGTCGCGGTGTCGGGCGGCAGGTTCCAGCCGGTCGCCCACGGGGAGACGAGACGCGCGATCCATCCCGACGGCGAGATCAGGAAGGCGAGCCCGATGGCGAGGGCCGCGTGCGGAGCCGCGAGGAACGGCGTGAGGACACGGCTCGCGCGCCGGGGTCTGGCGTGGAGCGCCGCCGCCGCGCCGATCGCGACGGCGAGCGACAGGATCGTCGCGCCGAAGCCGGTCACGAGCGTCAGCCGGAGGCTGGTTGGGAGGCCGGGAAGATCGCCGAGGATCCGCCACGGCTCGAGCGACGCCTCGGTCGCGCCGATCGCCGGGACCACGCCGAAGGCCGCGCGTCCGGTTTCCCAGAGACCGAGCAGGATCGGGGCGAGAACGCCGATCAGTATGGCGGCCAGCACTCCGCCGCGCAGGAGCCGGCCGTCGCGTGTCATTCAGTGTAGCGCCGGGCCCATTCCGCGGTCAGCCGGGTCATCCAGGTCGGATGCGGTTCGAGGAGCGTGGGCCCGAGGTCTTCGAGCCGGGGCAGGGCGGGCGAGGACGGCAGCGCGTCGAAGAGGGCGGCCTCCTCCGGCGAAAGCGTCGAAGGGTCGAGGACGGAGAAGCTGCCCAGAACCTCGATGTTCTGCATCTCCGCCTGCGTGGCCGGGTCGAGGAGGAAATTCGCCACCACCATCGCGCCCTCGCGGTTGGCGGCGTTGTAGGGGATCGCGACGAAGCTGATGTTGCCGATGGACCCCGCCTCGGGGACGAAGACACGGACGCTGTCGGGCAGAAGGCCCTGCGCGATCGCCGCCGCGGGGGCCGCGGGGTCGAAGTACATCGCGAAGTCGACCTGACCGTCGTTCAGCATCCGCTGCTGGACGGATTCGTTCTCCGGGAACGTGCGGCCGCCTTGCCAGAGGTTCGGGCGCAGCGCGTCGTACCAGTCCCAGAGCGGCGCGGTCGTCTCCGCGAAGGTGTCGTCGCTCGCCGGCCGCTGCAGGACCGACGGGTCGGGGGCCAGCTCGACGAGCGCCTGCTTGAGGAACGTCGCGCCCATGAAGTTCTGCGGCGTGGGGTGGGTCAGCCTGCCGGGGTTGGCCTCGGCCCAGCCGACGAACTCCGCCATCGTCGCGGGCGGCGCGTCCACCCGGGCGGTGTCGTAGGCGAAGACGTACTTGGCCAGCCGCCAGGGCGACTCGTAGCCGTCGACGGGCACCGTGAAATCCACGCTGGCCGCCGATCCCGGCTGCAGGTCGACATGGCGCGCGTTCGGAAGCTCCTCGACGAACGGACCGTGCAGGAGGCCCTGATCCTTCATGGCGAGGAAGTTCGGACCATTGATCCAGATGAGATCGACCGAGCCGCCCGCATCGCGCCCCGCCGCCTTCTCGGCGATCACCCGGTTCACCGCTTCGCCGGTGTCCGACAGCTTCACGTGCTCGATCGCGACGCCATGGAGCTCCTCGGTGCGGTCGCCCGCCCATGCGATGAAGGCGTTCGTGCGGGGATCGCCGCCCCAGGCGTTCCAGTAGACCGTCTGACCGCGGGCGGCGTCGAGCGTCTCCTGCCAGTCGGCAAGAGCCGGCGAGGCGAGGCACAGCGCGGCAAGAGCGGCAATCGGTGTACGCATGAGATGTCCGTCCTTCTTGAGGTGTTTCAATCCGAGAACGCCCGCCAGCCCTGAAGCCAGCGCGTGAGCGTGGTGATGGCGCAGGCCGCGGCGAAGATCCCGGCGAGGACGGGAAACGAGCCGGGCCAGAGGCAGATCGCGGCGAAGAAGACGATGGTCTCGAAGCCCTCCGTCAGCCCGCCCAGATAGAAGATCCCCTTGGAGGGGTATCGCGCCGCGGGCAGGCCGCGCTTGGCCGCGATGACCGAGAAGGCGAGAAACGAGGATCCGGTGCCGACGAAGGCCGCGACGAGGACCGCCGCGGGCAGCGCGTTCGCCTGGGGATCCGCGAATGCGAAGCCGAGCGGCACCAGCGCGTAGAAGACGAAGTCGAGCGCGATGTCGAGGAACGCGCCGCGGTCCGTGGGCCGGGTGAGGCGCGCGATCTCGCCGTCGAGCCCGTCGGCGAGGCGGTTCGCGCAGATGAGAAGAAGCGCCAGAAGATACCACTCCGCGGCGAGCGCCGGAATCGCGAGAAGCCCGATGAGGAACCCGGTCACCGTCGTCTGGTCGGCGGTGACGCCGAGACGGTGCAGGGCGAGGGCCAGCGGAGCGAGCGTGCGGCGCTGGACCGGCAGGATCGCGGCGTCGATCACCTTGACGGCTCCTTCAAGCTTTCCTCTCCGAGCGGCCCCACGGGTGTGGGCCATCCGCCGGTTTTCCGGTCGTGACCCAAGCCGCCCATCCTTGCAATACGGCTAACGTGAACGTGTTGCATTTGTCATTCCGGCGGGCGTGGCGCAACCTTCAGCGCGCCGTCGCCCGGGGAGCGGCCGGGCGGACCGGAGGAGAGGGAGGTCGCTGAGCGGGCGGCCGGCAGGGACACGCGCGGTCGCTCGACCGCCTCGCGCCCGATCATGCTCCGAGCGGGCTATTCGCCGTCGCGCGTTGCCCGCCACAGGGCGATGACCTCGCCGGTACGCGTGGCCGGGACGAGCGCCGCGACCGTCGCGTCCTCGGTTTCGCAGCCGACGAAAAGGGCGTCGGACCCTTCGCCGCCGGAGAGGAGGATGAAGCGTCCCGCGCGTGCCCCCTTCGGTCCGATCTGTCCGAGGACCCGCCGAAGCCCCTCTTCGTCGAGCGCCTCCAGCCGCGCCGCCTGAACCCCGGCCGCGGCCGACGGCGAGGGGGCGAAGCTGCGCACCGCGACGGCGAGCCCCGACACGCTGGCGGAAAATCCGCCGGATGCCTCGACGGGCGCGGCATCGGAATAGAGGTCGATCCCCGCGGCGCGGGCGAGCGCGGCGACCGACCTGCCGAGAACGTCGGGCTCGGACGCCGCGTCGAGCGGAACGGTCGCGACGAGGAGGCTGTTCTGCCCTTCGGCGAGGCGTCGCATCGCCGCGATCACGGCGGGAAGAATACCGTCGCTGTCGGGGCCGAGGGGTCCGAGAAGGCCTTCGGGACCGGCGCTCTCGTCGGGAACCTCCGCGACCCGCAGCAAGCGCCGGTTCGCGACGTCGACGGAAAGCCGCCGGCCGTGGTCCGTCTCGAAGGTGATCCGGCGGCCGAGGATGGTCTCGTCGATCTCTGCGAGCATCGCGGCCACAAGACCGGTGGCGCCGGGCGAAAGGCGCCGCCGGCCGTCCTCGACCGTCTCGGCCTCCGCCGCGAGCTTTGCGAGCTTGTCCCTGAGCCTGCGATCCTCGGTCACGATACCGCCTGTCCTCCCTCAGCCTGGCGCATCGATCGCCGCGAGTTCCTCGGCGGCCCGCGCGAGGAAGAGCGGCAGATCGACCTCTGCAGCGCATTCGCAGACCAGAGCCTCGTCCGGCTCCGTCGCGGAGCGGACGACGACGAGCAGCGCATCTCCCGCAGGAAGCACCACCTGTCCGACGGGAGCCCCGAGAACTGGCTGCAGCGCGGTCGACAGGTTTTTTCCCAGGACGCCCTTCGCCCGTTCGCAGAGCGCGTCGAGACGTTCCTGAGGAAGCCGGCGATCGGTACTCGCGAAGAGCACCAGCCCGGACGAGAGATCGGCGAAGGTCGCCACGCGGCAGGCCGGTATGGCTTGCCGGAAGGCATTCAGCTGATCAGCGACGCCCATGCCTGCCCCTCGTTCTTCTGCATGCCAGCCCGGCGCGATGCAGCGCGCGGGACATCCCAAAGGGATGCCCGACTGCCGGGGCGGCGGCAAGGGGTTTGTCGGCCGGGGCGCGTTCGCTCAGAAAGCAGCGTCCCGGCGGCCACTTTCGGCCATCGGCCGGACCCGGCGCGGCACCACGCGCCGGGGCATGACCGGCGCGGCGGAGCGTCCGCGATGCACCCGCACCGAGCGGGGCCGTGCATTCGCGTCTGTCGCCTCGTCGTCGAGCGGAGCGCCGAGCCTGTCGCCGGTTTGGCTGCCGAGCGAGGTCGCAAGCGCGTTGAGGATCGAGACGAGACGGTCGGTGAAATCGGCGGCGCCGCTCTGCTGCCACGTCTCGGCGTCGTCACCCGCCGAGAGCGCCTGGGTCAGCGAAATCGGCAGGCGCGCGGAAAAGAGACCGCGTGTCTCGCGCTCGACGCGTTTCAGGACGCGGGCGCGGTCGATCTCGTTCCTGAGCTTGTCGAACCGTGTGATCAGAAGGAGGCTGTTGGAGAAGATCGCATGGTCGAGCGACTCCCAGACGGCCGCCTCGCTCTGCCGCCAGGCCTGCGTCGCATGGGTGCACCAGATCACGCCGTCCGCCTTGTCGATCAGACGCTCCCAGACGTCCGACGACATGTTGGGATCCGAAATGCCCGGCATGTCGATGATGTCGCACAACTCCAGGATATCGGACCTGCAGAACAGGCGGACCACCCGCGTCTCCGCGGGATCGATGTCGCCGATGCGCTCGATATCGATGGCATGCGTCGAACCGTCGAGGTCCTCGCGGTAGGCCTGCCCGTCGCCCCAGGAGATCCAGACCGGCGGAAGCTGGGTCGCCGTCACCCGCGTGGGCAGCGGGTCGGACCCGATGAGGAGGTTCGAGAGCGTGCTCTTGCCTGCGCTGAATTCTCCCATCAGCGCGATCCGCGGCTTCCGGCCGGGCATGTCGGGGTCGTCGATCGACGCGAACACCGTCTCGTCATCCGGGCCGGCATCCGCGGCGGACGGCGCGGCGAAGACCGCCCCGGACTCTCCGTCGCCATCCGCCGTGTTCTCGGATTCCTCCGGCGCCGGGAAGACGGCGGCAACGGACGTGTCTGCCCCGGAGGCGTCGGGAAGAGTTTCCGTCGCGTCCGGCTCAGAGGCCGCGTCCGTCCGGTCGTCCGCGAAGAGCTGCGCGGCGGGCTCGTCGGGGGTGGGCTCGTCGGGGGCGGGGTCGCCGATCGCCGTGACGTCGTCGGTTTCCGCATCTGCCACGTCCAAGCCAGATGCGGCGGGGTCAGCGTCGTCGCCGGACATCTCGGCTGGCGTCGAGACCTGTTCGGCAGCGAATGGATCGGGCGCCTCCGGCTGATCCTCGACCGCACCCGCCTCGTCATCGAACAGCGGAACATCGTCCTCGGGCGCCTCGTCGTTCTCGCCCTCCAACGTGGGGGCGGAGGCGATGGCGTCGGCGACATGCGCGGGCAGAGGCTCGCCGGGGAGGTCACTCGCGGGATCCTCGGCCTCCACATCTTCCGCATCGCGCTCCGCGGCCGGGGAGGCGTCGAAGGCATCATCGTCGTGCGCCGCGTCCTGCGGCCCGTCGTCTTCAAAGGTCTCTTCGGCGGCGGGCGCGAAGGTCGCGCGCAGCGCGGCCTTCAGATCCGGCTCCATCGCGCCGTCCGCGTCATCTGCGGACGCTTCGTCGGCCTCGCGATGCGCTTCCTCCGGCGGCCCGTCGTCGTCCTCATATGTCTCTTGCCCGAATGACGCGAAGGTTGCGCGCAGGGCCGCCTCGAGATCCGGCTCGGCCGCGTCGTCCGCGCCATCCGGCACGTCATCGGCGGTCGCTTCGTCGGCGTCGTCGTGCGAGAGCGCGGAGAGGATGGCATGGGCGTTGAACACGTCGGCCGGCGCGCGGGCGTCGGGCGACGCGTCCCCGTCCTCGGCCCGATCCTGCTCCGGGTCGGACGGACCGGTCTGCCACGCGTCCGGTTTCGAGCGATAGCTGTCTCGGTCCATGTCGATCCCTCCTTCGTTCGTCGGTTTCCGGTGAGTCATGCCGCGTAGGTCTTGAGCGCCTCGAGCGTGTCCTGCATCGTCGACCGCTTGCGGTCGTGTTCCGACAGCAGCAGCACGTCGCCGGACTGGGCCGTCGTCTTGCGGTCGGCGAGGCCGAGAAGCGTCTGTCGCTGATCGTCGATAAACTGCGCGAGGATCTCGCGCATGTCGGCGCGGACGCCGTCGGCCTGCGTGGTCTTGAGGTCTTCGACGATCGGGTTCGTCTCCGCCTCGATCATCGAATAGAATTCGGTGGCGAAGGCCTGGTAGCCCCTGCGGCGTCGCCACCAGTTGCGCCACCAGTTGCCCTGGATGTCGAGCGCGATGGTCTGCCCGATCGCCACCGGCGCGGCGATGTGCGCGCCGGGCGGCGAGGCGATCGCGAACTCCGGATCGAGGCCGTCGAAGGCCTCCCGATAGAGCGCGGTGAACTCGGCGGCGGCGTCCTCGAAGACCTTCCTCGCCGCCGACTGCGCTTTCGCGCCGAAGACCTGGTAGGCCGATCTCAGAAGCAGCCGCAGACCCGTCGCCTCGTATTTCCAGACCTGGCTGTCACCGTTCTTCTCGAGATGCTGGATCAGCGATGCCGTGGCCCGCTCGAGGAAGCTGCGGTGCGCGCGATCGAGCCGGTTGTGATAACCGGCGATCTCCGCGTCGAACGCGGCGTCGAGCGCCGCGAGGGTTTTCTTCGAGATGCCGTCGAGCCCGGCCGCCAGCGCCGCGCGGTCGAGCTTCAGCGTGTCGGCGCTCGGCTTGCCGGGGCCGTTCGCGTCGTCCTGCGCGGCCTGAACGCTCTGCGCGAGGTTCATGGCACTCCGGGCGGCGCGGGCGAGGGCGTCC
Source organism: uncultured Rhodobacterales bacterium (assembly GCA_964435755.1). Classification (GTDB taxonomy): domain Bacteria; phylum Pseudomonadota; class Alphaproteobacteria; order Rhodobacterales; family Rhodobacteraceae; genus DAINOF01. Next base: position 11,497 of record CAYTBD010000006.1, on the reverse strand, counting down.
TTGCCGATCCCCTCCGAGATCCGCTCCGACAGCGCCCGGTAAAGCGTCGGAATGCCGGAAAGATGCCAGACGTCCTGCGCGAAGGTGTCTTCGCCGGGGCCCGTCTCGAGGTCGCCGTCCGCCCAGTTGAGGAGCGCCGCGGCGCTGTCGGCTCCGAGCAGGTCGAGCGTGTCGGTCAGTGCGAGTTCGGCCCAGTGCGCGCTGCCGAACACGATCTCGGCGTCGGCGGGCCCTTCGTGCTTGCGAAGGGTCTCGCGGATGCTGTCGTGGATCTCGGGGACCTGCGTCGTCGGGTCCGGCAGTTCGTCGATCCGGTTCACGAAGATCACGACTTCGCGCGAGCGGATGTTCGAGATCAGCCGGATGAGCGCCATGTCCACGGTCGACAGAGCCTGGTGCGCCGACAGCACGACGACGCAGATCCGGCTGTCGCGGATCGCGCGGATCGTGATCTGCTCGCGCATCATGAAGGTGTCGTTGACCCCCGGCGTGTCCCGGATGCAGAGCTTCATCGGGAACTCGGGGCGGTGGATGCGGAGATCTGCGGACTTGGTGATGTCGGCGAAGCGCCCCTGTGTTTCCCCGGTATAGTCCTCGTCCTCGAAATCGTCGCCGAGGCAGACGTAGCGCTCGATCAGTTCCTCGTCGAACGTGCCGTAGTCGTGCTGCTGTCCCAGGAGCATCTCGAAGCGCTTGCCGAGACGGGAGCGGGTCTTCTCGCGCATCCGTTCGACCTGTTCGCGGACCTTCACGACCTCGTCCTCGTGGCCGGCGCGGGCCGCGAGTTCGCCGATCCGACCGCCCTTGTCGAGGAGACGGTCCCATTCGCTGGGCTCGAAGAACCGGAAGCTCGCCCGCGTCTCCTCCTCGTCCGCCGCCGTGGGCGACAGGTGCAGCGAGGTGACGACAGAGGTCCAGGGATTGACGTCGGCGGGCAGCAGCCCCGGCCATCCGATCATGGCGTTGACGAGCGATGTCTTGCCCGCCTTCACCTGGCCGATCATCGTGACAGAGGGTTCGAGGTTGGTGAGTTGCTCGTCGATACGCGCGGCCAGCCGTGTCGCGGTCTCATCGCCCATTCCGGCGAGGTTCGCGACGGCGGCGCGGAGTCTGTCGCGCTCGGCGATGAACCCGGACAGGCCATCGAGACCGGCGTTCAGAAGCTGGGCGTTGCTGCAGGGCTCGGTCGACCCTGTCCTCTTCGGGATCCCCGTCTCGGCGTTCATCGGCAACCTATGAACCTTTCCCCGGCCTTTCGACCTGTTAGTCTGAGAGCGCTACAAAACCAGTGGAATGCACCCCGTTACCGTGTGTATCCGAAACAAAAATGGTCATATTGAGGCGTGTATCCGTCATTAGTGCGCAATGACGGATGCCTGTCAGGCAGCGGCCCCGACGGCGATGTCGCGGCGCAGTTGCAGAAGGAGCGTCACCGCGTCCGCGGCAGCCTCTTCCGAGCCCTCGAGCTGCATCAGGACCAGCTTGTCGGACACGTCGAGCGCGTCGTCGCAGGCCGACGCATCCGGGCCGGCCTCGAGAACCTCGGACACGGCCTGAGCCGCGGCGCAGCACCGCGCAAGGACAGCGCCTCCGGGATCCTCTTCTTCGGCGATCTCGCTCAGGTCCGCGCCGCAGGCGCCGAGGATGCCCATCGCGCTCCTCAGCGCCTCGGTCTTTCCGGAGCCGCGGGTCGCGTCCGTGATGGCGGCGTCTTGAGTTGGCACCTCCGGCGCGGGCGCGTGCGGCTCGGTGTCGGTCGTCTCGACGGCGATCGGCGCCGTCGCCTCGGGCAGTTCCCCGGTCATGTCGGCGCTGTCCGGCTGCATCCGCGCCGCGCGGTCGGGCCGCGCCGGGGCGGTGCGCGCCTGTTCGCTTCCGAAACGGCTGAGGAACATGAGCGCGGCGTCGAGGTCCGCCCGCAGGCCTTGCTCGACATGGCGCATGAGCGCGGTGCGCAGCGCCGCGGCGCCGCTTGCGTTGAGCGCGTCGAGATCCGGGCCCTCGTCGGCGCGGAGCGCCTTCAGTCCCTGCAGGGTCGCCACCGGCACGAGGCTGTGGAATTCTTCCGCCACGATATCCTCGAGCTCCGCGATGCGCTGGCCGAGGGTGCCCGAGCGGATCAGCGTGTCGGCCTTGGTCAGGACGAGGAATCCATGATCCTTCAGACGCTCCGGCATCGCGGACCAGAGCCATTGCTCGGCCGGCGTGAACTCCAGCGAGCACCAGAGGACGATATCGGCGCGCTCCGCCGCCCAGAGGACGCCGTCGCGCTCCTGCTCTGCGGTCCCCCCCGTCACCACCTCCGTCAACGTCATGGAGCGCAACACCTCGAGAGGCGCCTCCACCGAGACGAAGCCCACCTCCTCGCGATCGAGGCTGGCCAGAGTTTCGAACGGGCGCGTCTCTGTGCTGCCGTCGGCAAGCTCGACCGTCAGTTTCCGCTCCGGACCGTGGCGCAACTCGAGGCTCGGCAGGGTCGTCGCGTCGCCGATGACGGGTTCGCCGGCCAAGAGATTGACAAGCTGTGATTTTCCGCTCCGAGGATGACCCGTGACGACGACCCGGATCGGCGAAGTCAGGCGGTCGAGCAACTGCCGTCCGGCAATGCGGGCGCGCGCGGGGATCGACGGACTGGAGAGCGCCTCTTCCAGATGCGGCAGGACGCTCTCGATCGTGGGGGCGCTTTCCATCATTGCGCGGAACTCCTGAAGAGCGACGCGCCACGCAGAAGGATCGAGCTCTTGAACCGGCTCGGGGCCCGCGCGCCGACATCGGTCTCGAGCGGCTCCTCGCGCGCGGCGACGCGGCGTGGCCGCGCTTTCCGCTGGGACCGCCGGTCGCGCGCCGAGACCTTGATCACCGAAAAGGATGCGTTGTCCTGTTCCGGATCGCCATGCTCCTTCAGCCGTTCCAGAAGGGTATCGGCGATCGTGCGGCTCGACTGTCCGGCGCCGTTGGCCAGGACCTCTTCCAGGTCTTCGTTGGACAGGTACTGGATGCCGTCGCTCGCCACGATCAGGATGTCGCCGTCCTTGAGGTCGGTCGGCTCGGCGGGGCAATCGACGCGCGCGACATGCTCGCCGCCGAGGACCGAGGTCAGGCAGCTCCGGTCGGGGTGATTGCGGCCGATATCCTCGGCCATCATGCCCGTGCGGACCATGAAATCGATCTGCGGCGCCATCGAGTGGTCCTCGTTGAGCTGCCGGAGCGCGCCGTCGCGGTAGAGGAAGAGCGGCGAGTCGCCGATCGAGATCCAGTAGAGCTGCGTGCCGACGAGAACCGATGCGACGAGCGTCGCGCCCATGCCCGCCGTCTCGCTGTTGTCGAGGATATGCCCCTTCACGCAGTCGTTCGCGGCCATCGCGGCGTCGCGGAGGATCTTGGGAAGGTTCGCGGCGAATGCGTCGGCTTCGCCGCTTTGCAGTTTCAGTTCGCTGAACACCTCGGTCACGACGATCTTGCTCGCGACATCGCCGGCGGCATGGCCGCCCATGCCGTCCGCGAGCACCGCAAAGCCCATGCCCGAGCCGATCGGGAAATCGGAGACGATCGCGTCTTCCTGATACGGCCGTCGGCCCTGGCTTATGGCGGATGCCACGTCGTAGGTGGTGTCAAGCGCTGGCTGCATCGACCTCGGGTGTCCCATCGTCCGCGGTCCAGTCGAAGTCGGGGCCGCACAGCGCGATGAAGCGCAGCGTGGTCTCGCCAATCCGGACCTTGTCATTGTTGTTGAGTTCTTCCGTGGACAGCACCGGCTTGCCGTTCAGGCGCACGAGATTGGCCTTGCCGCCATGCCCGAGGAAGAACTTTCTCTGCTCGTTGTCGAAGGCGACGACCGCGTGGGTCGACCGCGAGATCGAGGTATCGCCGAAATCGAGGCGGACGGGCTGGTCTTCGCCGCGCCCGATGGCCGAGACTCCGTCGAAAAGCGTGAAGGAGGCGCCGCGTCCCGGTCCCTCGAGGACCACGATCCAGCCCACCGGAAACCGGGCGGTCGCGGAGGAGGCGGCGGCCTGGGCGGCCTCGAACGGATCCGTCGCCCCACCGGCCGACTGGCCGAAGCCGAGAAGCCGGGTCTTCACGCGGCCCGCGCGCCGTCCGCCGGCGCGGCCGACGGCGGGGGCGGGAACCCGCACCAGCCCGTGAGGCGCGTCCTCGTCCTCGACCGCCTCATCGGGCTCCACCGGCGCGACCGGCGCGACCGCGGCCGGAGGCGGCGCGGCCTGCCGTGGCGCAGCGTCCGTCTGAGCGGTCTCCACCTGCTCCTCCGCCCGTGTCGCATGCTCGAGGCGATAGTTCGGCGCCGCGGCGGGCTCCCCGTGCGCTGCGCGATCGGCACGCGAAGCGGGCTCTATCGGGGCGCGGACGGGCGCCTGCTGCGGCTCCGCGGGCGGTGCCGCATGGGGCATTTCGGCGGCGCGATGCTCGTCCGGGGGCAGGTACTCGCCCTCCAGGCCGGGCTCGTAGTCGTCGAGTTCGGGGACATAGTCGTCGAGATCGTCGAGATCGGCGAAGCCGCGCCTGCGGCGCCGGCGGCTCGCGCCAAGCTCGGGGTAGAGCGCGACGAGGCCCGATGTCTCGTCCTCGCGCGCGACCGCGTCCTCGGTTTTCGCCATCTGGCGGATTTCTTCCTCGAGATCCGGTTCTTCCACGGGTGGGAGCGTCTTGCCGCCCATCACTTTACGGAAAAGGTTCATAGCTCTGCCTTTCCAAGATGATCCTGCCTGTCGTCACGTTTCACGCTCCAGAGTCGCCAGACCGACGAGGGCCGGATCGCCTGAAGCAGGGATTTCTTTCGTGTGCTCTTGCGCGGAGGTGCGTCGGTGTCCTGCGCATGCCCGTCCTCGGCGTCCTCGCCGTCCTCTTCGCCGTCGGGCGCCGCCCGGGCCTCGGTCTCGCTGTCGCCGGCGGGCGGAAGCTCTG
>CAYTBD010000006.1:0-6564 GCA_964435755.1 uncultured Rhodobacterales bacterium | reverse complement strand
TCACACACGGAGAGTTAGCATGAGCCGATCGTTTGCCGAGTTACGTCGTAATCGTCGCGGTGGCGCCCTGGTGATGGCGGCGGTGCTGATGGTGTCGCCGGCGGGCGGAAGCTCTGCCTCGGGTCCGTCTTCGGCGGGGGGCTCTTCGAGCAGGGCTGCGGCGCGGGCGGCGGCGTCCTCCTCGCTGAAGAAGCCGTCCTCGATCTGCCAGGAGAAGAACGGCTTCTTCTCCTTTTTCTCCTGCCGGGGGGTATCCGCCGCCTGCCGTGCCCGTTCCTCTTCGAGGCGTCGCGCCTCGAGCACCGCGCGATTGGTTTCCTCGACGAGCCGCGAGATCGACTCCTCCATCTTGAGATCGTTGTTCGCCTGCACCATCGCCGCCTTGCGGCGGGTTTCGGCGTCGATCTCGTGGAGCCACTCGAACGCGGTCTGCGGGCGGTCCTTGGGAAAGATCGACAGGGCGCGGTCGACGGCCACGAGGAATTCGGGCTCGAACTGGTCGGACCGTCCCGCGAGCGTCACGTAGGGGTCGGCCTCGTTGGCCGCGACGGCGGCGAGGCGCGAATGACTGTTCGGCGGCGGGCCGCCCGTGAGCACGTGATAGAAGGTGGCGCCGAGGGCGTAGAGATCGCTTGCCGGACCCTGCTGCCCACCCTCGATGTAGAATTCCTGCGGCGAGTAGCCGTCCTTCACGACGAGAAGCGAGGAGAGCGTCCGGCTCGCCCGCGTCGCCTTCTCGCGCGCGGCGCCGAAGTCGATGAGGACGGGCTCGTCGTTTGAATCGAGCAGGATGTTGTCCGGCGAGATGTCGCGGTGAAGGATGTGCAGCTCGTGCACGAAAGTGACGGCTTCGAGGAGTTTCTTGAGGATCGTGACGATCTTCTCGGGGGTCAGGCGCATCGGGTCGTTCTCGACGACCTCGTGCATGTCCTGTCCGTCCACGAAGTCGAGCGCCATGTAGGCCGTTTCGTTGTCCTCGAAGACCTGGTGCACGCCCACGATGTTCGGATGGTCGAGCTTGGCCAGCCGGCGGGCCTCCTGCACGAAGAGCCGGACGATCGCGCGGAATTCGTCCTGCTGACCCTTCGCCCGGGCCTGGACGATCTTGCCCCGCCGCATGCAGAGCTGTCCGGGGAAGCACTCCTTGATGACGACGGTGCGGTCGAGGCTGTCCCGGGCGAGATACGTCAGGCCGAATCCGCCGCTGTTGAGAAAGCTTTCGATGACGTATTGGCCGTGCAACAGCGTTGTGCCCGGCGCAAGTTCCTCCGTGAACTCTTCGACGTCCGTCGACTGTTTGCTGTTTGGCGCAGAGTTCATGCGTCCCCACTCAATCTGTGCACCGAATCCGGACAATCCTGCCGAGTCCACCACACTAGAAACGGAGAGTTGCGTAGGACTTTGGCGAAATCATGGTCGCAATCGGGAGTTGGACGGCCGATTGTGGCGAAATCGGCGGAAAATTCCGCAATGGTTCCCGGGCTTTCCCCGTCAGTCCTGATTGAGGTCCTGAATGATGCGCTCGTGCTTGCGGACTTCGGTGAGAACCCGGCCGAAGGTCCCGTATCCCCGTCCTTCGAGCATTCCGACGCACCCGACGAGCACTTCGGCGGTCGCGAGGGCGTCGCCGATCGCCGTGTGGCGCACCGCGTCCTCGATATCGACGCCGAGGCTTTCGGCCAGCGCGTCGAGCGTATGCGTCGCCGATCCTCCGAAGAGAACCGCGGAGAGGAGCACGGTATCGAGAACGGGATGGTCGAAGACGAGCCCGATCCGCGATCCGTAGCGCTTGAGGAAGGCGAGATCGAAGGGCGCGTTATGCGCGACGAGCACCGCGCCGCGCGCGAAGGCGTGGAACCGGCGGGTCGCCTCCTCGACGCCCGGCGCGGCCGCGACCATGTCGTCGCTGATCCCGTGGACCTTCGTGGACCCGGGCGGGATCGGGCGCTCGGGATTGACCAGGGTGTCGAACCGTTCTCCCTCGACGATCCGGCCGTTCACGACGCGAACCGCACCGATCTGCACGACCTCGTCGGTGTCGGGGTCGAGGCCGGTCGTCTCGGTGTCGAAGACGACGTAGGTGAGCGCCTTCAGCGGCGCGATCCGCTGGTCCTTGCTGGGCTCGGCGTGAATGAGCCCGAAGTCGTAGGTCAGGGGGCGCTCGGCGTCGGGCGAGAGCGGCTCGAGCATGAGCATGTATCCCCGTCCGTCGCCGAGCTTGCGGATATGGCCCGAATAGAACTTGCCCGAGCGCGTCTCCGCCACGATCGGCGTCCGCCGCGCCCCGCTGTCCTCGAGCTCCGAAAGCGCCGCCCGCACCGGGTCCTCCTTCAGGTAGTCGAAGAGCGGCGCGTTGAGCCGGGCAGGGGCCTCGGCCTCCAGAAGCTCGGCCGTCTGCCCGTCGTAGAGCACGATCTGGTGCGCCGGATTCACCATCATCACGGCGAGCGGGATGTCGGTCAGGAGCGAGGTCAGCTGCGCTTTCTCCGCCGCGAGGTCCGCCGTCCGCCGCGCCACCTCCTCGGCGGCGTCCAGCGTCGCGCTGCCGACCTGACGGGAGAGCGCGGAGGCCGCCGGCGCGAGGTCGCCCAGGTACCGCGCCCGCGACACGTCGAGATCGCGCGAGACGCCGCCGTGCGCCCGCGCGCGAAGATCGGCGGCCAGCCGTTCGACGGGCTTGGCGACGTTCTCGTCGAACAGCAGCCAGATCGCCGCGGTCAGGCCGAGGATGCCGAACCCGGCGACGAGGCCCGCCGAGATGAACGGAGAGAGCGCGTCCGGGTCGTCCGCCTGCCGGTATCCCATCCAGAGCCCGACCGTGGCGACGGCCACGGCCCCGAGCCCCAGTGCCGCGAAAAAGAGGAAGATGCGGAGCCGGAGGCCGAGGCGGTCCATGTCACGCCTCCCCGCACGCGGCGCGAAGAACCGGGTCGTCCGGCGGCATGTCCTCCCATTCGGGATCCGCGATGGCGCCGTCGCCGTCGAACTCGGTGCCGCGCGCGATGACGACGCTGCGGTTCCGCCTGCAGTCGAAGAGCACGGGGATCGACCGGACCGGCTGCCAGCGACCGTAGAAACGGAGATCGACGATCCGCTGCCCCGGAAAGTCCGGATGGGTCTTCGCGCCCGCCCGGTCGACCGCGACGAACCGGGTCGTGAGGGGGACGAGATAGGTCCAGGGGCGATAGACCGCGGACTCCTCGACCGTCTGCGCGACGACGACCCCTTCGGGCAGCCGATCGGCGGTTCGCGCATACCAGCCGTATTCGCTGGAGATCGTGGCGACGATCATGGCCCCCCCCGCGGCGACGGGGATGAGCCAGTTGGGGATGCGCTCCGGCGCGTAGCGGCGCACCGCGAAGACGAGGAGCGCCGCGGCGAGACCGGCGAGAACCGTCCCCACGAGTTCGAAAATCATCTCTCCTCCTCCTCCCGGGCGGTGCTCCTAGCCCGGGACTCCTCCGCGGCCCGACATCAGGGCCGACTGCATCGTCTTGACCACGACGAAGGCGTCGCGCAGGTGGCTGCGCTCGAAATCGCTCAGTTCCGCGGGAACAAGATAGTTGTCGGGCTTATCGCCCGCCTTCACCTGCCGGGCCTGATGCTCGAGCCGGGTCTCGGCGATCAGGTCGTAGGCGTCGAGCAGATCGCGCGCGCCGGTCGTGCTGATGACGCCCGCCGCGCCGGCCGCCTCGATCCGGGCGCGCGTGTTGACGTCGGTCAGTCGTCCGCGAAGGGCATACATCCGCCCGAGGTCCACGACCGGCACGACGCCGTTCATCTTCAGATCGAGCGTGTTGCGATGCTCTCCCGAGCGGATCGTCGCGATGCCGCGCAGAAGGCCCAGCGGCGGATGGTGCTTGAGCGAGTTCGCCGCCATGTGCGCGGTGAAGATCGAGTTCTGCGCCGCGAGCTTCAGCGTCTCGGCCTGCAGGTTGTCGAAAAGCGACCGTTCGCCGCCGACCGGCCGCAGGTCGAACATGACGGAGGCGAGCATCTGGGCCTCGTTCGAGGGCGTGTCGATCCATCCCCGGAAGTATTTGCGCCAGGTCGAGACCGGCTGCCGCCAGCGCGGGTTCGTCGCCATCATGTCGCCGGGACAGAAGACATAGCCCGCGGCGTCGAGCCCGTCGGAGACGATCTTCGCGAGCGCGTCGAAGTAGGGAAGATCGTCGTCGCTCACCGTGTCGTCGAGAAACAGGCAGTTGTCCTGATCGGAAACGCCGGTCTGCTCCTGCCGGCCCTGGCTGCCGCAGGCGAGCCAGAGGTAGGGCACGGGCGGGGGGCCGAGTTCCTTCTCGGCGAGCTTCAGGAGGCGGCGCGTCGCGGCATCGGCGATGTCGGTGACGAGACGCGTCGTCACCTCGTGGCGGTTGCCCGCAGCCACGAGCTGCATGAGGAGGCGCGGGATCCGGGCCGTCGATCTCGCGAGGTCCGCGACCGTCGCCGAGTTGGCGACGTCGGAGACGAGGCTCGCCGAGGTCGAGGCCTGAAACCGGGTGAGGTCGGTCTGGGTGACGATGCCCACGAGCCTGCCGGCGTCGACGATCGGGATGTGCCCCAGATGCCGCTCCATCATCGTGTGGAGCACGTCCGAGCCCACGGCGGAGGAGGGCAGGGTGACCGGGCTCCCGGTCATGATCTCGGCCACGGGCGTGTCGATCGGCAGCGCGTGGGCGAGGGCCCGGTTGGTGAAGTCCCGCACGGTGACGATGCCGACGAGTCCATCGCCCTGCGTCACGCAGAGGCAGGAGATCTTCCGGTCGCGCATCAGCCGGGCGGCTTCCACCAGCGGTGTCCGGGGGGCGCAGGTCACCGGGTCGGCGGCCATGAGATCGGCGACGCGGATCGTCGTGAGGTCGGCGGGACGGGCGCGCTTGCCGCTGCGCGCCTCGCCGCTCCGGTCGAAGAACTTGCGAAAGGCGGGTTCCTCGTCGAACAGCGTCCTGAAGAGGTCCGCGGGGATCAGGAGGAGGCGGGTGTCGGCGGCGGCCTCGACGGTCGTCTGGGCGATGCCGTCGCGAAGCAGGCCGCGCTCGCCGAACGAGTTTCCGGGGCCGAGCTCGGAGACGAGCGTCCCGCTCCCGTCCGTCACGACGACGCCGCCCGACCGGACGACGTAGAGCCCGGCGAGCGGCTCGCCCGCGCGGAACAGGACCGCGTCCCCTGCCAGGCTGACCCAGCTCGAGGCTGCGGCGATCTCGGCGAGGCGCTCCGGCGCCATCTGGTCGTAGGGATGCTGCCTCTCGAGCAGTGCAAGCGCCTCGGCCGTCATGCGTGGTCCCTCCAGACGATTGGTCCTGCGCCGGTCTCCCGGCGCAGGACCATTGCGCAAGGCGGGCGGTTTGTCACCGCCCGCCCGGGTCTCAGTGGTCGACCGCGCCGGCCGCGCCGCGCGGGATCCGGACGCTTTCGACAAGCTCCTTGATCTCGTCGGGCGTCTCTTCGGTCATGCTCGACACGATGTAGGCGGCTGCGAAGTTGAGGACTGCGCCGATCGCCCCGAAGGACAGTGGCGAAATCCCGAACAGCCAGTTGTCGACCGTGTTCGGAAGCATGTTCGTGCCGGGGATGAAGAACCAGCCCAGATACGTGAAGATGTAGAGCAGGGTCGCCAGAAGGCCGACGAGCATCCCCGCGATCGCGCCGGTCGAGTTGATGGTCTTGGAGAAGATGCCCATCATCAGGACCGGGAAGATCGACGACGCCGCCAGACCGAAGGCCAGCGCCACGACCTGCGCCGCGAAGCCCGGCGGATTGAGACCGAGCCAGGTCGCGAGCGCGATGGCGAAGGCCATCGAGATGCGCGCGGCCAGAAGCTCGCCCTTCTCCGAGATACCGGGATTGATCGAACTCTTGATCAGGTCGTGCGAGACCGCCGACGAGATCGCGAGCAGGAGACCCGCCGCCGTCGACAGCGCCGCCGCGAGACCGCCCGCCGCGATGAGCGCGATGACCCATCCGGGAAGCTGCGCGATCTCGGGGTTGGCGAGGACGAGGATGTCACGGTTGAAGTTGGTGAGCTCGTTGCCCTCCCAGCCGCGCTCGGCCGCCAGCTCCTGCATGCGCGGGTTCGCGTCGTTGTAGTACTGGATGCGGCCGTCGCCGTTCTTGTCCTCCCAGCCGAGGAGACCGGTCTGCCGCCAGGTGTCCATCCAGTCGGGCTTGTCGGCCACCGCGATCGCGTCGCCCTCGAGCGCCTGACCGGTCTCGGCGTTGGGCCACATCGTCGTCATGATGTTGAGCCGCGCCATCGCGCCCACGGCCGGGGCCGAGAGGTAGAGAAGCGCGATGAAGACCAGCGCCCATCCGGCCGACCACCGCGCGTCCGACACCTTCGGCACGGTGAAGAAGCGGATGATGACGTGCGGCAGACCCGCGGTGCCGATCATCAGCGACAGCGTGAACAGGAACATGTTGAAGGTCGAGCCGTGCTGCCCGGTGTAGTCGTTGAAGCCGAGCTCCATCAGCACCTGGTTCAGCTTGGTGAGCAGCGGCAGGCCGGAGGCGTCGTGCGTCGCGAAGAGGCCGAGACCCGGGATCGGATTGCCGGTGAGCTGGAGC